>JAAYUZ010000186.1 GCA_012517385.1 Treponema sp.
GCTTCTACACCAGAACCGGCAGCACCAACTGAGACCCGTTTACCCTTCAGGTCTGCCACGGTTTTAATGCCCGACTCAGCGAGGGCTACCAGCTGTACCGTTTCGTCATAGAGACAGGCTAAGCCCCGGAGATCCTTATAGGCCTTATCCTTTAAAAGTTCTATCCCATTGAGGGCATAGAAAGCCACATCATTCTGAACAAAAATTATATCTACTTTATTTTCCCGGAGCAGATTGATATTGGCAATGGAAGCACCCGTCGTTTGAGCGGTAGCATTCATCCCCTTGATATTCTTGTTCCAGATTTCTGCCATAGCCCCGCCCAGCGGATAGTAGGTTCCCGCTGCGCCTCCGGTTCCGATGGCAATAAATTTCTGCTGACCAAAGGCGGTTCCGCCCAGCACCATAAGACCGATAAGCACAGATACGATTGTTCGTTTCATAAAATCCTCCCTTCTCGGTACTCCTATTCTAAGGGGTACCAGGCTTTAGTGCAACTGGATTTTATAAATTTTGCTTATCCCTTGACAGCACCGGCGGTTAATCCTGATACAATATACTTCTGTAAAAATAGATAGAACAACACCATGGGTATCATAGAAATTGTAATAAAGGCCATGATAAAATTCCAACCCGACGTAAATTGGCCTTGATACTGCATAACTCCCAGGGGGATGGTAAAGGTTTTTCGGTTATCCAGTACAAGAAGGGGCAGCAGGAACTGGTTCCAGCTTTGAATAAAGGTAAGAATGGTTACAGTAGAAAGAACCGGCCCTGAAATAGGCAGCAGCACCTTAAATCCAAAGGTCCATATGCCGCCTCCATCAACCTGGGTTGCTTCCTGCAATTCCAGCGGAACCTCTTTAAAAAAACCGGTGAGAATAAAGACACTCATAGGTATAGTAAAGGCTACTTGCGAAAGCACAACCCCATTCAGGGAACCAATAAGGTTTAATGAACGTAATTGCAGATAGAGGGGCAAAATCGCTACTGAAAGGGGAAACAACATTCCCATAATAAAATAGTTATAGAGAATCGTCCTTCCTTTAAATTGCAAACGGGACAGAGCAAGGGCGGCCATAAAGGATACCAGCAGATTTATTCCTATTGTCCCCAGGGCAACAAGAATGGAATTGGTAAGGAAAATCCAGAAATCGGCATTTTTCGTTAAAATACCTACATATGCAGCAAGGGTCGGGGCTGCTGGTAATGCAAAGGGAGTAGCAAATATTTCACCATTAGGTTTAAAGCTATTTACTAAAACGGCATAAATGGGAAAGAGGGTAATAATCGATAAAAGCACTACAACAAGTATCCGTATGTAACTAGAGAGTGCTGATTTTAATGAGTACAATGAACTGCTATTATGAGCGAATGTCATTTGATTCATCTCCTACGACATACCGTTGATATAATACATTAAAAACAAGGCAGATGAAGAACAAAATAACTGCCACTGCACTTCCGTACCCAAAATTAAAACGCCGGAACCCAAAGTTATATAGATATGTAACAATCGTTTCAGTTGAGTTCACCGGGCCGCCCTGCCCCATAGCCCAAACAACATCGAAGACATTAAATGAACCAATTACGGATTGGAAAATGGAAATGATAAAGGTTGTTTTCATGCTGGGGATAATGATGTGCCAGATGGTTTGAAGGCTGTTAGCTCCATCGACTACTGCTGCGTCTTCCAGTTCAGCAGGGACGCCCTGCAATCCGGCAATAAATAACATTAAATGAAATCCCATATATTTCCAGAGAATTACAACTAGAACTGCATAGAATGCCACATTCGGGTCCCCTAATAATCCAATTTGATTTTTTTGACCTGTGATAAACTGCATTACTAAAGTTGGAATACCAAATTCCGGATAATAGATAAATCGCCAGATAATCCCTACAACAATTTCAGCAATAATATAGGGGAAAAAGAAGACGCCTCGAAAAAACATTTCGCCCCTATATCGCTTTCTTCCAATTAACAATGCAATAATAAATGCAAGGGGCAATTGAAGTAAAAGAGAAGCTATTACAATTTTAATATTATTTAAAAGAGCCGTATGAAAAATAGTATGCTGAATAATCTGTATAAAGTTACCAAAACCGCGAAACGCCTGAAGCGGTCCAATACCATTCCATTCATACAACGAATAATAGGCAGCCTGTACAACTGGAATTACAACAAATACAGAAAATAAAAGGAATGCTGGAGTTATCAATAAAGCTGCATTAATTCCGGATCGTTTCATCAATCTACATCCATATTCAAGAAATAGTCTGGCAGAGCCTGCACTCCGCCAGACTGACTTACTCAGTTCCATAAGGGGATGTCCAAAAACTATTTACAGGCATCTCCTAGAAACTACTACTTCTTTGTCCGTTCCTTCTGCCATGCATCATCAATCGCCGCAGCACACTGCGCAGGAGTCAGTTTACCAGCCAGAAGACCAACAACAGCATCTTTCACCGCTTCACCAACCGATGGAGGAAGATACTGATCGTAATACAACTGATAATATCCTGCATTCGCTACAGCTTGGGCGATAGCCATGTGATTTGGCCGTTCTTTTAACGCAACTTCTGCACCCTTTACCACCGGAATAGTGCCTTCAATTTTTACCAGAGCTTCATTGTACTGGCGCTGCAGGAAGAACTTGAGGAAATCCAGTGTTTCTTTTGGCGCATTCTTACCAACTACATAACCGCCGCCGCCACCCATGGCATCGGTAAGTTGCACCTTACCACCGGCAACTGCAGGGAAAGGAGCCCATGCAAGCGCATCACCAATGCCTTTTCCATTTGAAGAGTTAGCAACCTGCACATCCTGGGCCCATTGTCCCATCAGCTCCATTGCAGCCTGGCCATTTCCCATGACTGCAGCCTGATTATCATAGGTGGCTCCCAGGTATCCGGTTTGGAACGGTTCAAGATTCTTAAGCTGCAGCAGGAGTTCACCGGCTTTAACAAATGGTTCGTCCTTGAAGGAGCCCTTTCCGCTATAAGCCTTGTCAAAAGCATCTTTTCCGCCAAGGCGCATTGCAAGATATACCCACCAGAAATGGGCTGGCCAGCGGTCTCCTGCACCAAGAGCTATAGGCACATACCCTGCTGCCTTTAGTTTAGGAACTGCTGCCAATAGATCATCCCAGGTTTTTGGCACCGACACACCGGCTTTTGCGAACGCATCCTTGTTATACCAGAGGCCAACAGCACCCATATCATAGGGGGCGCCATAGAACTTACCTTCATAACCGTATACTTCCAGAGCACCTTTACCAATGGTAGAAGTCAGCTCACTCTGTACAAAACTGGTAATGTCCTTAAGAGCCCCAGCTTTGGCATATTCGACCATAACGCCGCCGCCCCAGGAGTGGAACAGGTCTGGAGGTGTTCCAGCCTGCACTGCTACTTGAACCTTTTGCTTAAAAGCTTCATTTTCAAGCATCACAAGGTCGATTTTTACATTAGGATTTGCCTTTTCAAAATCGGCAATAATTTGTTTACGGATATTCTCCCGGGGATCATCAGCCCCACCGCCACCAGACAGGGCCCACCAGGTAATCTTTACCTGCTTTGAACCTTCAGCCTGTCCCGATTGAGCCTGCTGCCCAGAAGCAAACAGCATGGTCGTTGTTGCCAGTAGTGATACCAGCAACAACCCGGACACGAACAGCTTTTTCATCATCGTACCCTCCTAAAATAGTTAATCCATTACAGGACGATTACCATGATGAAGCCCATTTCTTTTTCACGGCATAGGGCTAATGCCGATTTTTTTTATAGGACATTTTACCTATATTCACCGATACAGGTACCAGAGAATTGCGGTGACCAGACGCGGATAGAGCCGGGATCCCATATCATGACCATCCGACGAATGAACCTGATCTGTGGCAGCCCACTGAGCACTCCCTGTGCGAAGCCATTTTGCATGGATTTTATCCCGCTGTACCCGGGAATCGGAAAATCCAAGGATTTTTTCTGCCACATATTGATTCAGAAATATTTTTGACAACCAGGTATTATAACTGGTCGATGAGAGCTTCCATCCCCCCGACCTTGCATCAAGACAGGCACCTGGAACAAGCACCGTATTCAAATGCTGTTGCAAGCTCCTTATAAAGCTCCCATAGGGGCCCGTATCCGCCACCAGTTCAGGCCAGCCACAAATAAAGGGATAAGCAAGCCCTTCTATGGCTGGAATAATTTGTGAACGGTTATCCGACTCAAACACCGCAGGGATATAGCCTTCTTCCAACATACGAGACTGTACGGAAGTAGCCGCCCATTGGGCTGATTCCTGGGCTGCTTCGATAAAAGACCGCTTTTCAGGGGCAAATCGCGTAAAGAGCGCACCCAGGCATACATAGGCAGCCCAGGTTTTAACCGCCAGATAGAGATTATTGCGGGCCTGTCCCAAACTGACATCAAGAGAATCATAGGTAGTTATTTCTGCACCACCTGCGCAACGATCCGAATCGGTATCCAATATTCCGTCCCTGTTTCGGTCCCGCTCTTTCATAGATATAAGACAAGCCTCAAGGGTCACTTCGTTTTCTGCGAACCATTTGGTATCCCCTGTCCGGCTGACATAGAGAGAGGCCGTAAGGACCCAATTGAGTGTTTCTTCGAAACTCATATAACTAAAACATTCTGATAGACGGGGAAGCTCGTACACAGAGGTCCCCAGTGGGGTAAAACTATCTGCAACTCCCTGGTCATGGGAAAAGGCTATACCATAGGCATCGGTATAGGAGGATCGGATACGGAATAGATCTAATTCATTTTTAACTGTCCAGGGAGTGTAAACCAGTTCAAAAAAGGCCTGGTCAACTGTTAAATCCAGGGTGTTCATCATCTGATATTCCCCTTCATTAACAATAAAAACCGGGTCACCCTTCTCAGAAATCAGCAGTTCCGTATTCGCACAGTAACTATGAACCGCATGGGATAAAAGAAATTTCCTGTCTTCAGATAAATCGCTTTCCTCCAATCCCTTATCCAGTTTCAAGGCCTTATCCAACATCCCTGAAGCCTCCTGAAGGGCATTTTCAAGCACATCCTCCAGATCACGGAAGAGACTGGAATAGTAGGTCTGGGTCCGAAGTCCCGATGTGACAACCCCATCCCGATATACTCCGATAGCTATCCGGTATTCTTTTTTCTCCCCCGGATTCACTTTGAACCGCAGGACCCCCTCAGATGCGAGCCTGCGCAGGGGCCTGTTGCCGTTAAATGCTGCATCTATGGCATTCCAGTCCATTACTTCATCGATTGATTCATCAGGTAAAACAGCAAAGCCCCACTCCGTACCGTGAGCAAAGCCCAGAAGGCTGCATCTGGTGCTGTCCGACAGGGGCCGGCGTATTCCCTGCATTCCAAACACACCGGTCAGAGGTTCCGATTGGTCCGAATTGTCAAAGCACAGGGTAACATATAAAGCTGGCCGAATAGAAGATCGTAATGAAATTGGATCCGCTGACGCAGGATCAGGGACGGAGCCAAAAAAGGAATGGACCTTAAACGATAACTGACCCGCCTTCCATTCTTCACCGCTATAGGTTATCGTACGGCGAATCTCCTGGGCCGTAAAACAGGTGAACTCAGCCTGCAGGCCAAGGGGTTTAGCTGGAGCATCCGGATCGACATATGCACTGGCATCGAGCCCGACCTTAGTTCCCGGAATAAAGGGTAAAAGCCGGGGAGCTTCGGACCTCCGTTTATAACCAATAAAAAGACCACGCTGCGGTGGCTGAACATTTCCAATAACAACCCCAGCACCGTTACCGATTCTACCAAGAACCAAGGATGCATAGGCACCCCACATGCCATGCAGGGAATAAAAATCGTTTTCTGAGACAGGAAGGCCCATAATTTCCTCCATACAACACAATAGGCAAAATAATAACGAAACAGTATCGGATATGAGGCTAATTTGACTATCGGCTGTTTTACCTATAGCGGATTTATTTTTCCTGATCTGAAATCCATTCAACAGCGTAGCGCCGTAAATCGGCTGCGGAAGGAATATTTAATTTTTCTTTAATATGATCCCGATAGGCATTGATGGTTTTTACGGATAAATGAAGCATCTCAGCAATTTCTGCTGCGCCATAGCCCCGCCCGATGAATCGGAATACCTCCAATTCCCTGTCAGAAAGCCGGGTAATAGGATCCCCCCGATGTCGGCCACCAATGATGCCAGAGAGCATCCTTTCCCGCAAATTATCACTTACCGCAATCTTTCCCTCTAAAACGGTCCGAACCGCATTGAGCAGTACCGAAGGGGCTTCATGTTTCATCACATAGCCGGAAGCACCTGCAGCGATGGACCGCTCCCCATAAAGGTTTTCTTCATGCATAGACACCACGAGAACTTGCACGGATGGATACTCTGTTCTGATCGTTTTAACCAGTTCAAGCCCATTTTTTTCCTGTAAAGAAATATCCACAATGGCGAGATCCGGTTTTGCCTTTTGTATCAATTCCAGAGCCTCCGGTATGGACCCAGCCTCACCTACCGGTTCAAGATGCAATTCCTGTACAACAAGATCGACCACACCATGCCGGTATAGGGGATGATCATCAATTACCACAAAGGATTTACGTAAAGACACAATCTTACCTCGCTACTCGGCATGATACACAACAACCAGGTTCCAGGGAGCGAATTTTTAGTTCCCCTCCTATTACACTGGACCTGTATTTAAGTATACGCAACCCCAATCCATTCATCTGCACCTTTTGTAAATCAAATCCAATACCATTATCGGCTACTGAAACTTCCACCGATTCCCGGTCAGATAGTAAAGACACCACGATTAGAGAAGCCTTTGCATGGACCACCGCATTATTTAAGGCTTCCTGAATTATCCGATACAGGTGCAGGGCTTTTTCGGAATTTTTTAGCGTAAATCCCGGTGAAATTTCAAGGGCGATAGTACCATTGTACCGGCTTCGAGCAGATTGTACCAATTCCTGTACCGCCGCCACTAACCCCTTCGCTTCAAGCTCCGCCGGATACAAGCCCCGAGCAATCCCCTTAGCCTGAGAAGCGGTTCTACTTGCGGCAGTAGCAATTTCAGCGGCAGATTTGGCGGCATGTTCCATCCCTGGACAGGACTGTCGCCGTAAACTGCCCTCTAGTTTGGCCGCCATAAGTCCAATACCGGCAATATTCTGGCAGAGATCATCATGAATATCACGTCCGATGCTCGCCATGATATCATTGGAAATATCAAGCAATTCCCGTTCCAGAGTTCTCCGTCTCTCTATTTCCTCTCTCAGTTGCTCATTGGTTGTAGAGAGTTCCTGGGTTCTCAAACGTACCTGCTGTTCAAGATACCGCTCCCGGTCCCGTTCTGCAGCCATAAGCTGGGCGCCCTTAATAGCTCTGGAAACCTGATCCCGAAGGGCTTCAAAAATCTGACGGTCCTCGCTATCCGCAGTACAGACCAGATATCCAAGCCGTTCTTCACCAAATCGGAGGGGTTCAACCACATAAAAGTTCCATGTGTCCGGGAACCCTCCGGGAAGCAACTCCAAAGTCCTGAATCGGATCCCGTAGGGGGCTAATATTCTTGTTTTATTTCCCTCAGAGGCTAATAACAGACGGGCCCATTCCGGGGTAATTCCCTTTGACTCAAAAAGAACAAGATAGCAGGAAGAAATTCCAAGCGAACGGGTACCCCGTGCAACCGCAGATAAAATATCGGGCAATGAAAAGGAAGTAACAAGGGACGCCTCTATTTCACGCAGTACCGCAGAGCGCCGTTCCACAGAACGACGCAACGCAGCCTGATACCGCGCAATCCCCTCCGCAATAATCAGCTGGGCCTTATCCATCAAAGCGGGACTGAAATGCCGATACTGTAACGTTGCAGGATTTCTGCCCCTGAAGAGGGCAGCGTTAACTTCATTTTTTAATTGGGCTAATGGTTCTGCGGCCTTCGCCACATCTGAGGATTCTTGTTTAGATTGATGAATGTCTTCAGACCCTTCTGTAGAAGCGGAAGAACATCCGCAGGATTCACGGATGATAAAAGTGACCGGCGCCCTATGTGTTACAAGCCGCTCCTTCGGCAATATCCCAAGGTTGATGGCAAGAGAACGGATAGCCTGCTGCCCCAATGCATAGGTTCCCTGCCTTATGGTGGTTAAGGGTGGAATACTGAACCGGCTATCATCGGTATCATCAAAACCGGTAACCGAAACATCCTCAGGGACCCGGACTCCTGCTTCCGCCAAAGCCCGGAGGGCCCCCATGGCCATTAAATCGTTGGCAGCCACTATCGCATCGAAAGGAATTCCCTGTGAAAAAAGCCTGCTTGTAGTCTCCCAGGCCTCTGTTTCCTGGAAATTGCAGTGTTCAATTCTTACAACAGCACCCTTGCCTAACAATGAAAATAGCCGATCGTTAAACTCAGCCTCCCGCGCAAGGGATTCACTGTGATTTTCAGGACCCGCAAGGAAAAGGAACCTTCTGCGGCCATGGATCTGTACCAGATGATCTACAATTGCCCCCATCCCGCCCGTATTATCTATGGTTACACTGGGAATGCCCGGGATCTCCACACCAATCGAAACAAGCGGAACCTTTTTCAGACCCTTTACAAATTCAAGCAGATCTTTCTGGGTTAAATAGGTGCCAATAACATTAGTCATAACCGCCAAGGCAGCAAGACCGCTGCGGGCTGCCAGGTTAAAGGCAATATTATCCAGCGACTCATACCCAACTGGGCTGCCTAAACGCTGTCCGCCAAAAAATACGAGAGAAATTCCCAGCTTTTCAGCCTCCTCTACAGCCCCGCTCCAGACAGAATGTTGGTACGGTTCATCAAGACGGGCAGCTAAAAAACCTATTGTTATAGTATGTCTGCCCCCCTGCATTGGACCTCCAATTCAATGTAATCCTATAGCGCTTAGAGAATCCTATCAAGAAGTTTGTCAGAAAACGCAACAAGGTTTATAGTTTATACCATGAATATAGCATTAGAAGGAAAAACAGTGCTGGTCGCAGCTTCCAGTGAAGGCCTGGGTTTTGGCACCGCTCAGGCAGTCTTTCAGGAAGGAGCCAATACCTGGATCGGCAGCCGGAAAAGCGAAAAGGTTCAGGAAGCCCTGGCAAAACTGAAGAGCAGCGTCGTCCAGGGACAATCAGGAACAGGTCAGGTTGATGGATCCCCGCTGGATGTTACCCAGGGGTCTTCCATCGAAGCCTGGGTAGCAGCGGCCCAATCCCGCTACGGTGAGGCTATTGATGGGCTTGTGATAAACTCAGGCGGACCGCCGCCGGGACTTTTTGCCGATTTTGACGACCAGGCCTGGCAGAATGCCTTTGAACTGCTCCTGCTGTCGGCGGTCCGCCTGGTCCGCGCCTGTCGGAGTGGTCTCGCTGTACGGGGCGGGGCCATTGTGATCATCTCTTCTACTTCAGTTACCGAACCCATTGAGGGCCTTATCCTCTCAAACGCACTTCGTTCTGCCACCGTGGCTATGGCAAAAACCCTGTCCAGGGAGTTGGCACCTCAGCGCATCCGTGTAAACTGCCTTGCGCCGGGACGTTTTGCCACAGGCCGGATTGAACGGGTCGATGCGGCCGCTGCGGAGCGGCTCCACTGCACGCCGGAAGAGGCCCGGCGCAAGGCAGAAGCGGCAATCCCCCTGGGCCGTTACGGAAGCATCGAAGAATTTGGACGCACCGCCTGCTGGCTCCTCTCCCCGGCAGCATCCTACATAACGGGGCAGCTTATTACTATAGACGGCGGCATGACCCGGGGAACCTGGTAAGATTCATCAATATAAAAAAACGAGAGGATTTTTACTTTGCCTTTTTATTACTAATTTAGTAATATTTACACAGGAGGCAATGAAAATGGCTTTTACACTCGATCCTTTACCCTATCCGTTTGAGGCCCTTGAGCCCTATATAGATGCAAAGACCATGGAAATTCATCATGATAAACACCATGGGACCTATGTGGCAAAACTGAATGCAGCCCTGGAACAGGCACCGGAGCTGCAAAGCTGGAGCCTGGAGGACCTGCTCAAAAAAGTATCCCAGGTGCCCGAAAAGGTCCGGCAGGCGGTACGGAACCATGTGGGCGGGCATTATAATCATCAACTGTTCTGGAACATACTTTCTCCAGAGGGGGGAGGCGAACCATTGGGTGAGCTCGGGAAACTGATTACCAGGGATTTTGGCTCCTTTGATACCTTTAAGGAGCAGTTCAGTACAGGGGCAGCAAACCTCTTTGGAAGCGGCTGGGAATGGCTGGTTGTAAGTCCAGAAAAAAAGCTGCAACTCCTGGCCCTGCCGAACCAGGATAATCCTTTGACTAACGGCTTCGTACCCATCTTTGGTCTTGATGTCTGGGAACATGCCTATTACCTTAAGTACCAGAATAAGCGGCCGGACTACATTGCGGCCTTCTGGAACGTGGTGAACTGGAAACAGGTCGAAGAAAATCTGAAGAAGGCTCTGTAGACAAAAAATCGGTAGCCGGGCTATAGGCCCGGCTGCCGCTGTAGCAGCCTGTATTACATTTTTTTATTCAAGGATAAACTGGGCCCCGGTAAAGAGGGCCTGGAGGACAGGAAGTTCTTCACGGAGCTTGTCATAGGCCGTGGGTCCCGTACAATGGCCCAGGGCGATAAGGGCGGCTCCGCTCTTTTTTAGATACTCCCGGGTCTTAATAATCCTCTCTTCTTCGGCTTCGACCAGGTGGGACCCGCCAAAGACAGCGTAAAGAGGTTTTTGGAATACCTCTGCTGCGGTATCCAGCATATTCATAAGCCCTGGGTGGGCACAACCGGCAATAACCACGAGTCCTTTTTTAAAATCAATCACAAGAGCGATTTCGTCTCTAAAATCATCGACCTCTCGGGAAACTGCTTTCTGGCTTTGGCCCCGCTCTACTATAAAACGTTTTGCGATGATTTCTTCACCATGGGTCCTGCGGAAATTTCCAAGGATATACATATCCGGAAGTATTTCCTGTATACTTCCGGTCTTGTTAACAGTCAGGGTTTTGCAGCGGATCCCATGGCTTTCCAGGAAGGCCTGATCGACATCGAGGCCGAGATTGCGGGGTTGGGGTGACTCATCGGACCATTTGGCATCGAAAAAACCGGGTCCTGTCCACAGGGGGCCCTGGAAACCGGCTTCTTCCGCCAAAGCTCGAAGCCCGCCGCCATGATCGTAGTGGCTGTGGCTTACCACGAGGGCCTCTGCCTGAGAGAGGTCCACACCGAGCTCTGCAGCATTTTTCACAATGGCACCGCTTTTGCCGGTATCAAAGATGAGGGAGCGGCCATCCTTTGTAACATAGAATGAAAGTCCATGCTCAGCCACCAGAGGAGGTGAATTCCCGCCAGACTTCAGAGTCTGCAGGGACAGGTTATTTTCTATCAACACCTGAATCATGAGCATTTGGGACCCCTTACTACTCAATTGTATGCCTCTGAAACCGCGGGGACTTCGAACTGGCTATTGTAGAGTTCTGCATAGAACCCTCCCCGGTCAAGCAGTTCCCTGTGGGTTCCCTGTTCAACGATGTCCCCATCCCGAAGAACCAGAATCAGGTCCGCATTCTGAATCGTAGAAAGCCGATGGGCTATAACAAAGCTGGTCCTGCCATGCATAAGCCGGTCCATGGCTTTCTGGATAAGAACCTCGGTCCGGGTATCGACGGAGCTTGTGGCTTCATCCAATATCATGATGGGCGGATCCGCCAGGATGGCCCGGGCTATGGTTAAAAGCTGTTTCTGCCCCTGGGAGATATTGCTCGTCTCCTCGTTCAGTACCATCTGGTAGCCTTCAGGAAGGGTGTGGACAAAATGGTCCACATAGGCAGCCTTGGCTGCGGCGATGACTTCTTCATCGGTCGCATCCAGACGGCCGTAGCGGATATTTTCCATAATAGTATCATTATAGAGCCAGGTATCCTGAAGGACCATACCAAAGTTTTTTCGCAGGTCTCTGCGCCGGAAGGAACGGATATCATGACCATCCAGGAGTATTGCCCCCTCATCAACATCATAAAAACGCATGAGGAGTTTTACCAGGGTGGTTTTCCCGGCGCCGGTGGGGCCTACAATGGCAATCTTCTGCCCTGGTTTTGCCAGGGCGGAGAAATTTTTAATAATTGGTTTATCCCGGTTATATCCAAACCGGATGTTCCGGAATTCTACCTGTCCATGGACTTCTGTTAGTTCTACCGGCTCAGAGGCTTCGGCGCTTTCCTCCGTCTCATCAAGGAATTCGTAGACCCGCTCTGCGGCGGCAGCGGTTTGCTGGAGTACGTTACTGATATTGGCAATCTGCTGTATTGGTTGGGTAAAGTTCCGCACATACTGAATAAAGGCTTGAATATCTCCCACCGTGATAGCCTTCTTTATGGCAAGCCAGCCACCGAGCACCGCCACGCCCACATACCCCAGGTTTCCCACAAAGTTCATGAGGGGCATCATAATGCCGGTTAAGAATTGGCTCTTCCAGGCTGCATCGTAGAGGGTATCATTGGTGGCATCGAAGGTTTTAAGGGTCTTTTCTTCCCGGTTAAAGGCCTTCATAACGATATGGCCGCCGTACATTTCTTCTACCTGACCGTTGATGTGACCTAAATATTCCTGCTGTTTTTTGTAAAACTTCTGGCTCTTCCCGATGATAAAGCCAATGATACCGAAAGAGAGGGGTATCATGAGCAGGGCTACCAGGGTCATGCGCCAGTCTATGGAGAGCATCATTACAAGCACCCCAAGGACGGTCACAGCGGAGGTTATAATCTGGGTAAGACTCTGGTTCAAGGTCTGGTTGATGGTATCCACATCGTTGGTAATCCGCGAAAGGGTCTCCCCATGGGTGGTAGCATCAAAGTAACGGAAGGGGATTCGGTTAATCTTTGCCTGAATCTGTTCCCTGAAACGATAGGCCAGGTCTGTGGATACCTTTGCCATAATCCAGCCCATGATAAAAGAAGCCAGACTTGAAAATACATAGAGGGCCAGTACGGTGAGCAGTATGGTTCCTATCCGACCAAAGTCGATATCCCCGGTGCCGCGTAATGTGGCCAATACCCCATCAAGAAGCACCGTAGTGGCATTCCCCATTACTTTGGGGCCAATAATGCTGAATATGGTGGATAGTATGGCGAAGAGAAACACTATTACGATCCGAACCGTATAGGGCTTAAGGGAAACCATGAGCCGTTTCATGGTCCCTTTAAAATTCTTTGCTTTTTCACCCTTCATCATTGCCATAGGACCGCCGCCCCGGCCCATCATACCTCCGGGCCGCATGTTTTTTGCGGGGCCTGCATTTTGGGCAGGGCGCCCTGTATTTGTAGTATGTGAATCACTCATGCTATCTGTTCTCCCTTAAACTGGGACTCCACAATTTCACGGTAGGCTTCACAGGTTGTCATGAGTTCCTTGTGGGTTCCCTGGCCGACAATACGGCCTTCATCTAAAACAATAATATGATCCACCCGCATAATAGTTGCCACCCGCTGGGCCACTATAATGCGGGTACTTCCGCGGGCCCGCTCATCCAGAGCTCGGCGCAGCCGAGCATCGGTACGGTAATCCAGGGCGGAAAAACTGTCATCAAAAAGATATATGGGGTAATCCTTTACTAAGGCACGGGCTATGGCAAGCCGCTGTTTCTGCCCCCCGGAAAAATTAGCCCCACCCTGGGCAACCTGCGCTGAAAGGCCCTCCGGGTTTTCAAGCACAAAGTCGGCCTGGGCTGCTTTTAGAGCTTCGGTAAGCCGCTCTGGAGATGCCCCTTCATCGGCAAATCGAAGGTTTTCTTCCACAGTACCGGAGAAAAGGAGACTTCGCTGGGGGACATACCCTATAAGGCTGCGCAGTTCCTTCTGGGTCATGTCCCGTATGTCAATTCCATCAATCAATATGGAACCGGATGTGACATCGTAGAATCGAGGTATCAGATTGATGAGGGTACTCTTACCGGCCCCGGTGGGGCCTATAATACCCGTCGTTTTACCTACAGGGGCAGTAAAGGAAATATGACAGAGTACATCCGTATCCGCCTTAGGATAACGGAAACAAACATCCCGGAATTCTACGGTACCCCGCTGGGCCGCGGAAGCCTTATAGGGGACCGGAGCTGCCGGATCTGTAATGGACCCCTTAGTTTCCAGAACCTCTGCAATCCGGTTAGCTGAAATAGCAGCCCTGGGCAGCATGATGAACATCATGGAAAGCATCATAAAGGACATAACGATCTGTATAGCGTATTGCATAAAGGCCATCATATCCCCTACCTGCATACTGGCCTGGGCGACCCGATGGGATCCGACCCAGATGATGCCTATGCTGAGAACGTTCATCAGTATCATCATAAAGGGCATCATGATTACCATGACACGGTTTACAAAGAGGCTTACATTGGTCAGATCCTGATTTGCTTTGCCGAACCGTTGTTCTTCAAAGGACTCACGATTAAAGGCCCGGACAACCATGAGGCCGCTCAGGTTTTCCCGGGCAACCAAATTGAGCCGGTCCACCAGTTTTTGCATCAACTTAAATTTTGGCAGGGCGATAGAAAACACAAGACCGATTACGCCGATTAACACCAGTACCGCAAGGCCTATAATCCATGCCATGGAGGGAGCCTTGCCTAAGGCCCGGATAACCCCTCCACCGGCCATAATCGGCGCAAAGAGGAGCATTCGCATGGACATGAAGGTTACCATCTGCATCTGGGTAATATCATTGGTGGTTCTGGTGATAAGGGAGGCGGTAGAAAAGGTATCGAACTCTGCGTTGGTAAAATTGATGACCTTGCCAAACACATCCCGCCTTAATTGTTTTGCGGCGCCGGCCGCTGTTCGCGATGCCAGGAACCCCACCAGGATGACACTTGCCATGGAACCCAGGGTCATGAGAATCATGATAAGGCCATACCTGACAATGTAGGACATCTGGAGCTGCTCCAGATTCACCCCAAGGTGTTCGTATTCTTTATGAATTCGGGCAATCGCCATCTGCTCAAGGGCTTTGTCGCCCATGGCGTCCAGACTTTTCGAAAACTGTTCCAGAGCTTGCGGCGGAAGAGCTTGCATTGCAAGGGCCCGGCTCAGCACCCGTTCCAGTTCAGTAAGCTCCATTTTGCTTAAAGGGACCAACTGGTATACCTGGGTAAAGACCGGCGACTGGGCTGCAGCTTTCATGGGCACCGCAGTTATGTTAGCACTGGGAAGGGGGATATATGCCCTCGCAATACGATCTTCATCCTCTTTATTCAAAAGATGCGCAAGCTCTTTGAAAGTCCCCTCGCTTAAGATCCGTGGCAGCGGGCTGTCGATGCCCCCCTGCTGTATCCCATAATTTACAATCCGGGACATATAGTCCGGCAGAGCGAGATCGAAATTGGCCTGCACAAAGAGGAGAACCACTACTGCGAGAATAGAAGCCCAGTAGGGCTTTAAATATTTCATCAATTTAGTCATGCTGCTGCATACTCCTTACAATGACATTAAGACTGTGAAGACTTCTTTGCACCGCTTCCTGTTCTTCCTCAGGGATGGCATCGAGTATACTGTTGATTTTATTTTTATGTTCATTCTTAAGTTCCTGTACCAGCTTAAGGCCCCTGGGGGTAATTTCGATGTTCCGGATTCGCCGGTCGTCGCGGTTCTCCACCCGAGAGACATAGCCTGCCTCTACAAGCTTATCCACAAGCTGACTTGCAGCCGGCGCAGAGACTTCCATATGCCTACTGAGGTCTGAAACGGTACATTGGCCGCGGTGGGCCAAACGGAAAAGCATCATCATCCTGGGAAAGTTAAGGTTTCGAGAACGAACAAAGCCCATGAGGGTGGAAAAATAAAGCCGCATGGTAGCTTCTGTCCACTGCTGGAGTTCCTTGCTTAGCGAATTCCCCACGTCCGGATCCTTCTTCGAACCGCTCGCTTCCAATGTATATAACCTCGCTTATCTATTAAGTATACTTAAATATTAAGATAACGAAATAGTAGAGGCGGGTCAAGTTCAAGTTTCATCATAACCTAACGGTTATACCATACAAGCAGGTTATGCATTCCTTCCCCGGAGGCGGTACCGAAGGTAGAGCGCAAGGGAGAAGAGCATCCAGATGAGGAGGAAGGCTGTACCGAGTGGATTCATGGTTATTTGGGAAGAACTCGCTAACCCCATGTGTACAAGAATAATGAAGGCTCCCAATACGGTGAAATTATGGAAGACCCGGGCTCTTTTGTAAGTTAAGCCTGTTTTTGCATAGACAAAGTCCTTTAGCCTTTTAAGCAGCCCTATGTGCATGAGTTTTGTGTTGGCCATAAAAAGGAGGGTGAACACTATAATGAGAGCATAGAGCCACCAGGCAAGACCGCCTAGACGGGCTTGAGCGGTTTCCAAACTAAACCCATAAGCAGCCTTCATGATGCGGTGGAGCGCCGCGAGGATAATAATCACCACCGGCATGATAGAGTGAAGATTAAGGATGCCCTTGGCTCCAAGGATCGGTGAAAGCAGTTTGGGTTTTGCCGCCAGGATAAACTGGTTACAAAGCCAGATAAAGGCATAAATGCCGAGGACGACTGAAAGGGAATACTGGTTCCACTCGGTCCCGGATGACTGGATGTACAAAAAAACGGGAATAAGGGGCCACAGTACATACCAAACATAGAACAATATTCGTTTCACCGTTAAATCTCCGGTTCTTATATGCACCCCTGAATCGAGCCAGGGAGTTTGTCAGACTATACCTCTTTTAAAAGAGCCGGGTAAATATAGGTCTGACAGACTCCTAGGCCACGCCTGCTTATGAGGCCCGCGGTTCTTTCTTTAGGGCGCTCCGGATCTTCGCCATTGCTTCGGGATCCTTTCTTACATTTTCGATGGCTTCCAGTACAAATGCAAGGAATACCGTAAAAAAGAGGGCCGCCAAAATAGATACGGCGAGTATTAATTTTGAACTTGTTGCGGTGACTGGTAGCTTAACTGTGGTTGGGTTACTGAGGATTATGGGTATCTGATCGCCTTGTATATACCGCTGAGCCGAAGAATAGGTGGGATATCGCACTGCTAGACTGTTTTGTAACAAATTGGATGCGCTTTTACTCCCTTCATTAAGAAGTTTTTCGTAATCCTCAACTTCCTTTTTTGCTATAGGAAGTAGTAAATCGGAGATTTTAACTTTTACTGCATCGGTAACCAATCTTAAAAATTGGGCACTCTGATCTTTATCACTAAATCGTACGGTAATCCTGATGACGCCATTAGTATTATCTATCACATAGGGTTTATCATCGTTTGTAAGTACCGTATTTTGGGGTGTTTTCCCATCTATTAGTAAAGATTTAACGATATACAATGCTTCTTCTGATTTAGGAGGCAGCTCAATTGATGTTATATGTTTAATCTCTACATCTTTTAACGCTTGATATAACAAATCAAGATCCTTTAAATAATAGTTACTAATAAGGTCCTCAAGATTTACCGTACCTGAAAATTGTTTTACAAGCGGATTTATTGTAAGTGTCAAAGAGGTCTCTGTGGGTCCCTCGTTTTTTGGGGTCGACTTAAAAAACAGATAAACACCTGCTGCGAGGGCTACCACAACCGGCACAATGACAATCATTTTCCAGTGTTTTAACAGCACCACTAGGAGATCGACTAAAGAAATCTCATCCTCTTCCTGTTCCATTTGCTGCGCTCCTTATATATGTTTTATTAAAAAGATCCTTCTATTTTTGCGAGTATAACGAGCGTAATTCTGCGCTTACTCGGATCTTTATTCTTTATAACATACCGAGAAGTCTCTGTCCCATAGGTTATGGGGAGTACAATTTGAATAGACCCATTGGGAAGCCCCCTCCAGGTAAGCCCTGGCGTAATCTGGCCCGAATTGTCATAAAAGGTATGCTCCCATTTAAAGCCCCCATCGATAGGCTTGGACCATATATTTCTCTGTAAATATACAAAGGCCAGGGTATGATCCATCGCAGAAGCGGTGGAACTGTCAAATATATATTCCCCGTAGATTTTCGTCTGGCCATATTCCTTAAAGGCTCCGCCCAAAAAAGTCCAGGACACGAAAGAATCTAAACTTACATGAGGGAAAACAAAGGTAATATCGCTAAATACATCCACCCCAAATAGGGTTCCCTGGATCGAACTTACAGATTTTAAGCCCTCTCTCTTCTGATATCGGACCCCCTGGGTTACCCTGAGCGGGCCGAAGACCTGATCTATGATTCCAGCATAAGCATATTCGGAAACCGCTGGAGTAGATCCGGAGGTTTCAAAATAAGATGAATTTGCTAAAATAAAAAAGGAGAGGCCCTGCAACACAAGGGGAAAGTTAAGCCGCAGGCTTATATCTCCGCTGCTTGAACTCATCACATTGCTGGCTGAAAAAATCCTACCGTGCCCCCAGGTTGTAGTAAATTTGCCTGCCCGTAGAGACATGAGGGAAAGCCCGTAATAGTCAAAGAACAGTGAACCAATAGAGAAGGAAGACCAAGCAAAAGTTGTAGTATTGGTATCTAGTGAACTGGAAACATCGCCATAAAGTGATAGTACCGAAGAGGGCTTTGCCCGAAACACTAGGGTAGTTTGCGCTGTCCCTCCAGCACTGCCGTCATAATATTTAAGTGGTTCATCTAATTCAGGCCATTGGGTATATCCGATGGCGATGCCCCCCGTCGCAGACAGGGATCCAGAGAGCTCAAGGGGTTGTCGTTCCGTATATTGGGCCGTATGGTCACTACTGGTTTGTGTATCTTGTGCAGGTTTTCCCATATCCTGTTCGGTCGCAAACAGTCCATCCAGTTCATCGGATGCTGCAGATTGCGCAGCAAGGGATGCAACCGCAGCGATTACAAAAAAGCCTATGCATAACCATCGTTTCATCGAGCTACCCGTTCCAGATAATCCTTTGTATACACCGTATCAGGCAGGGCTTTTAGCGATGGTTTTGAAATAGTAACCGTGGTCCGTTCATATTCGACCTTACCGTTAATGGTCTTGGATTGTAGGTGATCCAGAATAACCATGCTTGCAGGGAGCCACTTTGTTTCAATTTTTTGATATGCTGGAATAGCTGTGGTTCGCATGATTGCCCCGGAGAGACTGTACTCCTCCCTTTTACGAACCAGGTTATCATCGGATACCCATATCTTCATTCTTGGATAGGCGGCATCCTTTGTCACGGCCTCCAGATCCAGAATTGTACAATCATAGACTCCCAATTTACCCCGTTCTGCAGTTACCGGTTTGTAGTCTCTGGAAAGATGAGAAGGCTCAAAGTCGGAGTTTCTAAAACTGGAATTTTGAAACCGCTCTTTCGCACTAGTAAAGGTAAAGGTCTTGCCAACTGGGTCATAGAGCCAGAGATTATCCCCTAATTTGAGATAGCCCTTACCCTTGTCGACCACCGGTTCTAGGATAAGCACCAAAAATTGATTTTTAGCATCCCTTCGGAATACGGTCGCCCTTGTGCTGGAAGTAGCCCCTCCGGGATCCCGCTTTTGGATGAGATATTCCGCAGCCACATCGGTTTCCATCACAGACAGTTCCCGGTCAACCCGTACAAGCAAATCCTGATATTTCTTGCTGTCAAAACCGGAGATGGTCTGTGCTGTTAGGCAAAAAACGCCTATAAAAACCATGATAGGTACTAAAAAGGTTCGTTTCATACTACAATACTATCCTTAAAAAGTATAAATATCTTGACCATAGGCGACCTTTATGCTTCCCCATCAAGAATAGCTTCCCTAGGGCTTATTGACAGGGCAAGGTGTACGGGATACACACTAGCTCCAAGCGCTGCGAGCATTGTACCCACCAGGAACCATATAATAAAGAGGAGCGATACATGGGGATGCAATACGGCTCCTCCGAAGAGACTGATTAAGAGGGGATTATGAAGTATAATCCCCACTTGAGCGATCCCCATCAATATAACCATTGCAATCATAATCCCAATGAGGGCTGAACCGAGGGTCAGCAATAGGATTTCGAGCACCACCATACGGATGATGAAAGAACGCTGGGCTCCCAAGGCCCGGAGAGTACCAATCTCCCCGGTTCGCTCTAAAATTGAGATCACCAGAGAATTGATCAATATCATGAAAGCGCCAGCCACAAGAAAGAGAACTCCCGCATTAAAGGCCGATTTTAAGGCAAACAACATAAGCGCATTGGACCCTGCGGCGGTATACCAATCCATGATACGCACATCGATATCTGACTTTTTTAGGGCCTTAGTAAGTTCCGTTTTTAGAGCAGAAAGGGATACATCATCGGCTTTCCTTAGCAGGATAAAGCTCCAGGCTGCGGTATCCACGGTATTCAGTTTGTCCCGCTGGCTGGTATCTTTTAGCGAGTCCTCCACGGCGGCCAGGGTGATACCCCCAGAGGTATTCTGATTCAAATCCTGAGCTGTATTAAATAAATCATCTATTGAGTCTGACATATCAGGGGAGCCAATGTTTTCTACCTCAGCAGTATTGCTTGCTTGGTCTGTTGTTATACTGTTGCCAAGGGTGTAATTTATCAGGCTTCTTACAAGCAGCGGATCAGCAAGGACAATTCGATTGAGTGCTTCGGAAGGGGCCTTATATCGATACACCCCTGCTAAATGAAAGGTTCGCAAACGAAAAGATCCCTTTGCAGCTACCGCTGCAGTAAAGGAATCACCCGCAGCGAGGGGGCGTTGTAATCTGGTTTCCGCCTGCTTTGCCCACACCTCGTTAATAAAAATGCCCCCATTATTGATAGCTTCAGGGTCTCCCCAAACAATCTGGATATCCGGCAAAACCGAAAAATACGTTGCTGGATCGATCCCAAAGATAACCGATTTTTGAGAAAAGCCCGCAATAGAAAGATTAACAATACCGGAGATAATACTTGTATAGGATTCTACACCGGACAAGGTTTTGATAACAGGAAATAGCCGTTTTCCATCATCAATCTGAGGGATTCCTTCATAATCGCTTACGATGGGCACCTCGCTTCCAAATATGCCATAGGCCTCTTCTGACGGAGCCCCAAGAGCAATATGGCCCGTCAGGCTGCCCACAAGAGAAGTTTCCATACCCTTTGAAGCCCCGTCTAATATAGAAGCCGCAATTCCAATAATCAGAGAGCCTAAGATAATCAATATGGAAATAAAAAGGGTCCTCCGGGGATGGCGCCAGAGGTTTCTGAATGCAAGACGAATTATCATCATTATGCACCGCCTCGCATGGCAAGCACCGGAGGCACCCTGCTCGCATTTATAGCTGGCCGCAGAACCGCAACCAAGGTAGAACTAATTAACAATACCATGTTCACAAGAAGTGATGTAACGGAAAGGCTGATGCGCAAATGACCCTGTTCAAGAATAAGCCCAGAACCGGGGATAAAGGAAAAATTAAAACGGGAAAGCACTAAGAGGGCAGCGCTGCCGAAGATAAAACCGCTAATGGCTGCAAAAAATGATAGTTCCATCCCTTCCCAGAGAAAGAGTAAAATCACATCCCTTTTTTGCGTACCCAGGGCTCTCAATACACCAATTTCCTTTTTACGTTCATGGATTAATACCCGGTATGTATTGATGACACCAGTCATGGTAATGAGAAGAAATAATAATAAAATAAAATAGGTTATCCCCAGAAAGGCAGTAATAAACTGCTGAATTTGGGCAAGTTGGGCTTCCTGACTCAGAATGACAAGGGCGGGACCATCTTTTGTTAAAGCAGGCAGCTTTGTGTCCCGTTCTTCCCGACTGCTATAATACACAGTTTTCGATACATACCTTTGCAAATAGATTGTGAGGTTCCGAACAAGCTTGCTATTTGCTCTGCCTTCTTTAGTATAAAGGGCAATATCAGTACAAAAATTAGAATCCGCTTCCAAAAGTTCATTCAAAAATGCTCTATCTAAATAAGCTGCAAAACCAAAGAGGCTCGTTTCATTAAATATTCCCTGCACAACAAGCTGGGATGAATTTGGCTTGCCTGTTTGGGTCGTTAAAAATAGCGTAATTTCGTCCCCCACCCTGCATCGCAATAGTTTTGCAGCGGACTGACTGATAATGATCCCGGGTTGACCGCTGTTGCTCTCGAAGGAAAAGGTGCCGGAAATAAAATCTAATTTAGAAAATTCCACTCCTTCCGTATTTGGATCAAGCCCAATAAGTCTCCGTTGATTTACCCGTTCACCTTCGAAAAAAAGCTGGGCATTTCCGCGGTAATATATGGTTCGCGGAGCTATGGTTCTAAAAGGCAGACGGCTATGTTCCAACAGATCCACAAGCTCATCGGGAGCTTTTATTGCCTGGATCTGACCAGGCAGGAAGCCGGTGATACTTATATGCCCTGCAAAATACCGGGCAGCCTTGTCCTGCAATGCCTGCAATGCACCGGTGGAAATCCCTGTTATTAAGGTAATGACCGCAAAGGAAAGTGCCATAGCAGAGAAAATAAAAATGTATCGCTTCCCTCTACGGGATAAATTCCGGTACGCAAAAAATGCAAACATTGGAGATATTCTAGATTAAAAACCTTGCTTTGGCAATAATCATAGTAGGGAGTGAATTTTACACCGTTAAACCCAGCCGGAGTTGTTCACTTCCTGAACATCGATGTATGACTATGCTTCCAGGGTAAAAAGCCAGGAGGTAAAATCTCCCCGGGAAACACCGTTCCAGCCGTCACCACCTAATAATAGCCCCACCTGAAGCAATTCATCCCCCCGGCGAAGCCCCTCATTAAAGCGGATAGAAGCCTCATTCTTTACCGGAACAGCGGGGATAACCTTTACCTGGTAGCTTTGTTCAGGAGACAGCCCCCGCAGGGGTAGTCTACGAAAGCCGGGATTAGGATGGGCGAGGACCTGGACCACAAGCACAACAGCCCGCCGTTTATCCTGCGAAACGGACATCCAGGCGACCAGGTTGTCGTCAACAGCGGGGCTGCCTGAAAGCCGGTAAAAGGAACCAAACTGGAAGACCCGGCGCCAAACCTTATAAAAAGCAATCTGCTGCCTTATTTCCTCCAGTTCTGTATCGGATAGCTTCAGAGGGTCAAGCTCATACCCGAAGGCACCGAAGAATGCAACCCCAGCCCTGGTCCATAAGGGTGTGATCCGGCCTACCTGATGGTTCGGTACCGCCGATACATGGGCCCCCATGGAGCTTGGCGGGTAGAAAAAACTCGTTCCCCACTGAATCGGGAGCCGTTCAATGGCATCACTGTCATCACTGGTCCAGGCCTGGGGGGTAAAGGATAAAAGCCCCGCATCAAAACGGTTTCCGCCGGCGGAGCAGGATTCAAAGAGCACCTGCGGAAAGGAACGGGTCAGCCTCCGGTACAGGGAGTAGAGGCCAAGAATATATCGATGAAAGAACTCGCCCTGCCGGTCTGGAGCTAAGGCGGCGGAAACCGGCTCGGTCATGTGCCGGTTCATGTCCCACTTGATATAGGAAATTGGCGCCGATGAGAGGATACGGCTCAGGGTTTCATAAAGGTAATCCACCACCTCAGGCCTGGTCATATCCAATACCAACTGGTTTCGACCCAGGGTTTGTTTTGCCAGGGGGGAACCGACTACCCAGTCGGGGTGTGTACGGTAGAGATTACTGTCAGGACTCACCATTTCTGGTTCAACCCAGAGACCAAAGGAGAGTCCCATCTGAGTGATGCTCCCTGCAAGCCCTTCGATTCCGTGGGGTAATTTTTCCCGATTAACTTCCCAGTCACCCAAGGAACTGGTGTCGTCGTTACGTTGTCCAAACCAGCCGTCATCCAGCACAAAGAGCTCTATGCCCAAATCCTTTGCCGAACGGGCAATTTCGAGGAGCTTCTGTTCATCAAAATGAAAATAGGTGGCTTCCCAATTATTGATAAGGATGGGACGTTCCCGGTCCCGCCACTGGCCCCGGACAAGGCGGCGCCCCAACAGTTCATGATAATGAAGGGATAGCTCACCAAAGCCCTGGGCCGTGTATCCTACCAGAGCTTCGGGGGTTTCAAATGAATCCCCAGGGGCAAGAAGCCAGGAAAAATGGAAGGGATTGATGCCAAGGCCAAGCCTGGTATCGCCGTGGGAACCGACTTCCACATCAATACTGAAATTACCCGAATATACCAGGATCGCCCCGTAGGCTTCTCCCGCGGTCTCGGTACAATCCGGCCGGGCAAGCATTGCCGAAGGGTTATGCTGAGCGCTGGAGGAGCCCCGCAGGCTTCCTACACCCTGCACCCCTGGAGCGATGGGCTGGCGAACCAGGTGGCGTTCCCGGGCCCAGGCTCCGGAAAAGTGAATAAGGTCCCAATTGGGAGAGTCCAGGTCCAGACTCGCAGAGTAGGCCCGCGTAAGGCGCAGGGCCCTTCCGCTATTGTTTCGTATGGCGGCTCGCCGGGCAAGAATGGGGTGTGCGGCAAAGAGTGTATAGAACAGTTCCACCTCTATCTGTTCTGCCCTGTCCTCCAAAAGGAGTACCAGGGTCTCTGCTTCTCCTTCGGACTCACAATAGGTTGCGGGAAGTCCAGAAGGTTCTGGTTTTCCAGAAATGACCCGGTGGTCCTTATAGTGCAGGTCGAGCACCAGAGGGAAGCCCTCTTCGGTTTCTAGCTCAACAGCGGGAAAACGAAAATCCCCCCGGCCGTAGGTCGGATACTCCCGGGACACAAAATCGAGACAGAAGGATGGGGGGAGTCCCTTTTGATGGGTCGAAAGGGCCCGGGCTTCAAAACGGACGAGGCGGCTGTAGCGGCCATCTAAAGCCAGGGGCTTACCAAAATAGGCAAGGGCAGGACTCGAATCGGGTAAGAGGGCAATCACGTAACTTATAAAATCATTGCGCAAGTGAAATTCACGGGTATCGGGATACCATACTATTGCCATTTTCCTTCCTCCATCGTCAACCTGGTTCCCCAGCATATTACCTAGGGAGCAGCGCTTCAAGGTATTACAATACCGGTCCAGTGGTTTTTACTTGCCATAGGGCTTTTCTTTTTAGTATTTTAACATCTGGTCGCGGAATAGATCCGCACAAAATTGAAAAGAACCTTTCATTACCCTTACAGACAAGGAGTCTCTGCCCATGGCACAGCATCAGTTTCAGACCGAGGTAAGCCAATTACTGCACCTCATCATCCACTCCCTCTATTCCAACCGGGAAATCTTTCTCCGGGAACTGGTTTCCAATGCTTCCGATGCTCTGGATAAATTAAAGTACCTGACCGTGGCCGACGATGCCTATAAATCTATCGTCTTTGATCCCCGTATAGATATTTCCTTTAACCGGGATGCTAAAACCCTCACCGTATCCGATACGGGTATCGGTATGAATGAGGAAGACCTCATCGCTTCCCTGGGGACCATTGCCCGTTCCGGAACCCGTGCCTTCCTGGAAAAACTTTCCGCCGATGCCAAAAAGGATTCGAACCTGATTGGACAGTTCGGTGTGGGCTTCTATTCCGCCTTTATGGTCGCAGAAAAAATTGAAGTCATTACCCGCAAGGCTGGAGAAGAAGCGGCCTGGAAATGGACCAGTGACGGAAAAGAAAGTTATGAGATAGAAAGTGCCCAGCGGGACGGACACGGGACAACGGTTATACTGCACCTTAATGAGGATGGCCTGGAGTACGCAAACCGCTGGAGCATCGAAGATATCATAAAGCGGTATTCGAACCATGTGGCCTTTCCCATCTATCTAACCTATGAAGAAAAAGAGTACGATGATAAGGGAAAAGAAAAGGGCAGCAAAACAAAGACCGAGCGGATCAATGCCGGAACGGCAATCTGGCGTCAGCCGAAAACTGAACTGAAGGAAGAGGATTACAACGAATTCTACAAACAAATTGCCCATGATACGGAGGATCCCCTCTTTTATGTGCATACCAAGGCCGAAGGAACATTGGAATATGTAACCCTCTTTTATGTGCCGAAAAAGGCCCCCTTTGATCTCTATAATGCGGACTACAAACCGGGGGTAAAACTCTATGTAAAACGGGTCTTTATCACCGATGATGACAAAGAACTCATGCCAACCTACCTCCGCTTTGTGAGAGGTGTGATAGATTCCGAAGATTTGCCCCTTAACGTAAGCCGGGAAATCCTTCAGCAGAACCGGATTTTGCAAAACATCCGCAATGCTTCGGTAAAGAAACTGCTCTCCGAATTCAAGGCCCTGGCGGATAACAATAAGGAAAAATGGGAAACCTTTATTTCTCAGTTCAACCGACCTCTTAAAGAAGGGCTCTACCAGGACTTTGGCAACCGGGAAACCCTGCAGGACCTGGTACGCTTTAAGAGTACCGCCGTGGAAGGCTGGACCAGCTTCGCCGACTATGTATCCCGGATGAAGAGTGACCAGAAGGCTATTTATTACATTACCGGCGGCGATGAAAAAACCCTGAAAGCTTCCCCGCTCCTCGAAGCCTATAGAGCGAAGGGCATCGAAGTCCTCATCATGGATGATGAGATTGATGATATCGTCATTCCTTCCCTCTTTAAATACAAGGATTATGAGCTTAAGGCGGTAAACCGGGCCGGTGCCGATGAAGAACTCGGCGGAGAAAAAAACAAGGATGCTGAAAAGGAACTACAGCCGGTTATCGAAAAAATTAAGAAGGCCCTGGGGGACCGGGTAAAGGATGTAAAGCTTTCCCGGCGGCTCCAGGATTCGCCCTCCTGTATTGTGGCCGATGAAAATGACCCCTCAATTCAGTTTGCCCAGATGCTCCGTGCCATGGGACAAACCGAACTGCCCGAGGTTAAGCCCATCCTGGAAGTAAACGGCGCTCATCCAATTGTAACCGCCCTCAAGGACGAGACCAATGAGGACCGCATTGCCGATGTGGCAACGGTGCTGCTGGACCAGGCGCTGCTGGTGGAAGGAATAAAGCTTCAGGATCCGGCGGATTTCGTAAAACGGATGAACCGGCTCTTAAGCAGATAAAAACTGTTGACCGATCATGGCCGGAGGGTTCATACTCCGGTCATGAATACTTTACATGACAACCAATTTAATCGATTTATCCCCCAGGAGCCTGCCCTGCAGGAGGCTGCCCGAATCGCTATAGAGGATTCTCTTAAGGTAAAAAGGGATGAGCGGGTGCTTATCGTGAGCAACCCCAGCGGCGATGTGAGCCTCATTTCCCAGGCCCTTTTTGATGCGGTCATAAGAGTCCGAGCCAGGCCAGTGCTCATTTACCAGCCCGTAAAAACCCAGATGGACTTTGCGGACCCCGTAGTAATAGAAGCTTTTAAAGCAAGACCTGATGTGTTTATTTCCATGAGTGCGGAAAAACTGGGGAAAGATGAGGCTGGCATCACCCGGCCCTATCAGCACGGAACCACCCAGTATGATCATATCTTTCACCTCCAGCTCTATGGAGAAAAAACCAGCCGGGCATTCTGGTCACCAAGCACAAACCTGGAGTCCTTTATAAGAACGGTCCCTATCGACTATACCCTGCTGGCCCAACGGTGCAACGCCATTAAAAATATCCTGGACAGGGCAGCAGCGGTAAGGGTAACTGCTCCTGGAGGAACCAATGTGTATATAGGTCTAAAAGGGCGGCTTGCAAAAAGTGACGATGGGGACTTTTCCCGTCCCGGTACCGGCGGGAACCTGCCTGCGGGGGAAACCTTTATCAGCCCCGAAAATGGTACCGCTCAGGGCATCATTGCCTTTGACGGGTCCATAAGCCTCCATGACCGGGATATACTGATCCATGAACCCATCCGGTGCACCCTGGAAGGGGGGTATATTACCGCCATAGAGGGTGGAGAAGAAGCCCGGGAACTTTTAAAAACCATCACCATGGCCGAAGGGCAGGCGGCAGAGTACGAAAAGGCTGGACGCCTCCCCGCAGGCAGTGGGGCAATCTATGCTAAAAATGCCCGCAATATAGGCGAGATGGGTATCGGACTTAACCCCCTGGCAAGGATTACCGGCAATATGCTTGAGGATGAGAAGGCCTTCCGAACCTGCCACTTTGCGGTAGGTCATAATTACGATGAAGATGCTCCAGCCCTGATCCATCTGGACGGGCTCGTAAAGGATCCCACTATCGTAGCAATCTTCGAGGATGGCCGGGAACAGCTTATCGAAGAGGCGCGGGAACTGAGGATATAAGTCTCCCCCCCCAGGGTTACTATAATCTGACCAGATCCTAGGGATGCAGCATCCTGGCCAGGCGAAGGAGCTTCTCTCCATCAAGCTCATCCAGTGCCTGCTCAAGTTTGGTAAGCCATTGCCTGTAATGATGAGTGGCTGCAGCTGAGTATTCCACGAAGGGTGCTAAGCTGCGGGCCCTGGCTAACAGTTCATTCCATTCATCAAGAATAAATACGGATGATATCGTATCCAACTGTGGAATGAACTCTTCCTGAACCTTGGCGATAAACTTTCCAAAGGGACCAGGGCCGAGTTCCTGACGCAGGAGTTCCAGATTGAGATTGAATTCCTCATTAGAAATACCGGATTGGGATTGGGATTCAACAGGGGTTTCCAGGGTGACTATTTTATGGGGAATAGCTTTGGCCAGGGCATTCATTAAGAGCCGTAATTCTACAGGTTTAGGAACCACGGTTACCACACCAAAATTGAGTAAATCTTCGGTAAGTTCCTTTCGGACATCGGCGGTGACCACGATAACAGGGGGAACGGTTTTTACCACCCTGCTTCTTAAAGCTGCAATAACATCCTTTGCATTGGCTCCAGCAAGTTGATAATCCAGGAGGATTACATCAATATGATGCTGATATACGATTTTGATGGTGTCCGCTATGGTTTCTGCCCTGTACAATGTGCCATGTCTGTTTTGGATATGATAGGCCAGCACATCCGCATTCACGGGAATGTCATCAACTATAAGAACGGAACAATTATCTAGGTACCGCAGTTCCTGGGATACTCCAACCTGCTCTGGAACCATACCCTTTACAATTTCATGTATGGGAATTTCTACAATGAATGTGGTGCCCTTTCCAAGGGTACTTGAGACTTGAATGGTTCCACCCATGGTCTTCACAAGGCCGGCAGTAATGGTCAACCCCAACCCCGTCCCGCCATAAGAAGCGCTATGGGTCGGATCCTGATAAAAGGCTTCGAAAATACGGGGCAAATTTTCTTCCGCAATACCGGGGCCCGTATCTACCACCCGCAGTTTAAGCATGAGAGGTGTAGTCTGTTCTATGTCATCTGCGGGCTGCATTTTTTGGGTTTCTACAAAAATAGAAACTGAACCCTCTGTGGTAAATTTAAGAGCGTTCCCTATCAGATTTACAATCACCTGACGAATCTTCGTCTCATCGCCAAGTATCGTATCCGGTACCGATTCATCAACATAAGATTTTAATGTGATACCCTTTTCATGGGCCCGGAGCTGAAACATTTCTACCAGATCCCGTATAAGGGTCTTAATTGTAAATAGTTTTTCCTGAACAATTTCTTTGCCCGCTTCTATACGGGAAAGGTCCAGTGCGTCATTAAGCAGGGCCAGCAAGTTTTTGCCATTTTTTTCTACAACCTTAACAAGGTTCTGCCGTTCATCACCTTCCAGAGCCTGGTTCAACATTTCAGCATACCCCAGGACCGCATTCATGGGGGTTCGTATTTCATGGCTTAAATTAGCAAGGAATTCACTTTTAGCCCGGTTAGCCTGTTCAGCCAATTCCTTAGCCCTGCGCATTTCCTCCTCTAGCTGCCTGCGATGTTCCAGTTCCACCTGGTTTAAACGAAGTTTCTGAGCCTGGGCAGACCAGAGTCCGACTAAAAATAACACCGCACCAGCTAAAATGGTATAGATTAGGTATGCCGCAGGGGTTTCCCAAAATGTGGGTGCGATAAAGATTGATAAACGGGCGCCTTCATTATTCCAAAGCCCGTCATTATTTGCGGCCTGAACATAAAAAGTATAGGTTCCGCTGGGAAGATTTGTATAGGCTGCAAAACGTTGGCTTACAACAGGGCTCCAATCAGCATCAAAACCTTCTAGTTTATATCGATACCTATTTTCCCTGGGATTTGTATAATCGAGGGCGGTAAATTCAATGGTTAAAAAGTTAGAACTATGGTCAAGTTTAAGCTTTTGTAATTCAGAAATATCTATGGGGGACTCAAAGGGCTTTCCTGCAACGGTCAGAGCGGTTAGCCGCACCGGCGGAACATGCTGGTTGGTATGAACAGTAAAGGATGAAACTACATTTAAGCCCTTTGTGCCTCCAAAATATAATCGCCCCTCATCATCTTTATAGGTTCCCACGGTATATTCCATACCTTGCAGTCCATCGATTAACGAGAGCTTTTTAATATTTTTGGTTTCTGGATCTAAGATAAGAAGTCCATACAGGGTACCCAGCCATAAGCGGCCATTCCGATCCTCTTGAATGGCAAGGACGGTATCATCACTGAGACCATCTTTTTTCAGAATATGAGAAAATTTCCCACTTTGTTCATCCAGCATGGAAAGTCCGCCAGATGCGGTTCCAAACCATAGCCGTCCATGGGAGTCTTCTCTCATGCACCGAAGGGCGCTACTTGGCAGTCCATCGGGGTTATTCTTATCATATACATACCTGGTAAAACTTTCCGTTTCTGGATGAAATAAATTAAGTCCCTTATTGGTGCCTACCCAGATTCGTTTTTTGGAATCTTCATAGATAAAATATACGAGGTTGTCACTAAGGGACTGGGGATTATCCGGATCGAATTGAAAACTCTTATATGATCCAGTTTCGGGATCATAACGCTGAAGCCCCTTTCGGAAATACCCGTACCAATGCCGGCCGGCGCTATCTATTAAGATCGAATACACCGTAATGTCTAAAAGAGGTCCCGGTTTAAGCTCTCCGCCATAATAGGTATGGAATACTTTTCCTTTTTTATCAAACCGGCTTAAACCTTCATTGGTCGCAATCCACAGTACATTATTACGATCTACGGCCAAGCCATTGATAATATTATTAGGGAGACTATTTAGATTCTTAGGATCATGCTTATAATGGACCCAGGTGCTGCTGCCTGGATCGAGCCGGGACAAGCCCCCAGAGTAGGAACCAACCCAGAGGGTTCCATCCTTGTCCTTAACCACCGCAGTAACAAAGTCACTTTGGAGGCTCCCTGGATTCTTCGGGTCCTTCTTGTACAACAGCAACCGATCCCGGTTTCGGTCCAGTTTATTGACCCCTCCGCCATTGGTACCAATCCAGAGCAGCCCCGCATCGTCATGTAAAAATGAATATATGATGTTATGACTTAAACTGAATGGATCTTCGGAGTTGGAAATAATCCGCTCAATATTCTCGTTATTCCTATCCAGAATAAAGAGCCCTCCGCCCCATGAGCCGGCATACACCCAGTGAGGATCTCCCGCATCAATTGTATAAATCCTGGAATCCTCTAATAAATAATTTTTTGATAAACCGGTGGCAGGATCGAAAACAGCGAGTCCACCACTCCAGCAGGCAAGCCAGAGTTTACCATTCATATCCTGTTTAATAGACATTACGAGATCGGAAGGTA
>JAAYUZ010000187.1 GCA_012517385.1 Treponema sp.
AAACAACCAGCCCATCATCGCGGATATCTGCCATAGGGTTCCTCTTATGTTTCTTTTTATAGTAACACCATGGAATATACCAGGCTACAGCGTTTCTGTCAATAGAAACACAAAATTTTATTTTGATTTATTTCCGTCCCAAGGGTCCACCTCTTGACACTCAATGTTAACAGTGTTAACTTAACACTGCTAAGTTAACACTGTTAACTCCTATAAAATATGGAGGCGCTATGTGGAAAACCTGGAACCTGCGGATACCCGCACCAGAATACTGGATGCGGCAGAAAAGATAGCCCGTAATCAAGGGCTTAATGCCCTTTCGATGCGGGCAATCGCAGATCGGATCGGTCTTTCCGCACCGGCAGCATACAGACATTTTCGGTCTAAGGACACGATTATCCAGGCTATGATCGAGCGGGGATACAACCGATTTATCCAGGGACTCAAAGCAGCCCGGCAAAACGCAAAAAGTCCTGAGGAGATCCTCGCGGCCACAATTCGATACTACCTCCAATTCTGGGTGCAGGATAGAACAGGATTCAGACTGGCATCCGAGTGGAGCAGAAACAGCCCCTCTCTGACAGGAACTGCTATAGGAACCGGGTCCTTCGGCGACCTCCCGGATCTGGTAAAAGCGATTCTTGCAGGTTCCAGGACACCTGAAGAGATAGCCCGTATCAGCCGCTGGACTGCTGCGACCTTATATGGATTGACCCTGTCACTGGTGCAGGATGAAACAATTCCACGGGCCAAGGAAACAGAATATATCGATTCGGCCACCGATTTTTTAATGAGGACTATACGGGCTTCCTCATTGAGTTCAATACACTGAACCGCATGAAAGTATCATACAGACAATAAATATTTATATAGATTGTATCTGTGCCTCCGGGCAGATACAGAAGGAGCAATGTATGAAATTAAAAGGAAGACAATGGGTACGATTAGCACCGATCATGCTCATCCTGACACTGAGCAGCTGCGCCCTCATGAATGAGCTTAATCAGATCGAAATTGTCGATCCCGACCTTTCGAAAGCAGCGGACGGAACCTGGATTGGGGAATGGAATACCAGCCTGGTTAAAGCCCAGGTATCTGTTAATACTACTTCCCATCAAATCACCAAGATTGATATCCTCCGGCACGACTGTGGCAAGGGAAAACCCGCAGAAGCCATTGTGGATCGGGTAATCCAGGCTCAGAGCCTCCAGGTAGATGCGGTGAGCGGTGCTACCGGCAGCAGCAAGGTTATTCTCCGGGCTATTCAGGACGGTCTGGAAAAAGCTGTAACCGCAGGAAAAGGTACGTTATGAATACCCGAATTCTGTTATTGATCGCATTCGTAATCTCAGTATCCACATTTTTTATGGTGTCCTGGCTCGGCACTCTGGAACGCCAGGCCCGGGCCGACATCTCCCGTGCAAGAGCCCTGCCTTCAGCTTTCAGATACAACACCCAGAGTTCAGCCGATGGTACAGTTGTCAGGACAGCAATGGAGATGGCTTACAATGGATGGGTACCTATGCCCGTGGGAGCACCCGGAAGCCCAGTGACAGACGCCGAAATCGAAACACTGCCTGAGCCGGCCCAACGCTATTTCAGGTATGCAAAAGTTGCAGGAATTCCCCGTATCTCATCATTCTCACTTATTATGGAAGGTCGAATCCGAAATAGTCCAACTGATCCATGGATGCCCCTGGTCATGAGACAGTACAACCGCATGGACAATCCCGCCAGAGTGGTTTTTCTAACCTCTACTAAACCACCCATGAAGGGGATCGATTCTTTTCTAGACGGCAAAGGCCGGATGCTAATAAAGGCCATGGACCTGATCAAGGTTGTGGATTTCCGGGGACCGGAGATGGATGTATCATCCTTGGTCACCTTCCTGAACGATTTGACCCTTTGCCCAGTGGCATACTTCAGTCTGCCAGTCCGGTGGCGTCAATCCGGACCGGATAGCGTGGAGCTCTCCCTGACCCATGCAGGTATGACCGTCTCAGCGGTAATGACCGTGGATGGAAAAGGCTGTCCCGTGAATTGGCGGACTGAAGACCGGTACGCGAAAGTGAAGAGCCAAAACCTTAAGGACCGATGGTCCACACCGTTTGAAGGCTCTCAGGAACTGGCGGGAATGATCATACCTGAGAAGGGAGTCGGAATCCATGATTATAACGGAACATCATACGCTTATGTTGAACTGGACCGTATCCTTTCTCTAGCGTTAAACACCACAGATTTGCCGAATCGACCCTAGCTATTAGCTGTACAGCGTAAGGAAGGACTTAAAAAGCTGTTATTTTTTAAAGATTCATTCCCCCTAGGACAGAGAAGTCCCTCAGGGGATTTTTCGTCAGGAAGCTCTTACCACCATCCAAAGGCGGTTCCGCAGCGGGTCAGGTACCATACAAAAATAATACCAATTACCACTGCATAGGTAATGAACCAGGGTATCATGGCACCACGTTCTTTCTTAAGCAGAGCCCACTGAAAGAGGCTGAACCCAAGGCATACAATATAGCCGATGAGAGATAGGATACCATAGGTGACATTGGGAAGCGCCAGAGCATCGATCCCAAACACAAAAGTAAATACAAAAAGCACTACAAGACCAAGGAATAGTAACATACTGGTTCTGTTATCCATGATAAACTCCTTCACGAAGCAATACGGTAAAAATAGTATAACTTGTCAGCCCTTGCTTGTCCATTACAAATAACACTTTTTAGTGTCATTACCTTTTATAGAGGCTTTCATTGACGATTTTCCTAGACCGTGCTATATTATAACCAATCCAGTTTGGAATCCCCCTATCATTATTCTTTTGGACTAAGCCATGCAGTATTTTGATACTCACGCCCACATAGGGCTCATCTATGATGACCCTATCGAGCAGCTCATTGTTACTCAAGAAGCCCGGCAGGCATCGGTAAGTCGGATTGTTTCGATCTGTAACAGTCTGCACGACTTTGTCAAAGTGTACGAAAATTTAAAGTCTGCCAATCATGTATACCATGCGGTTGGTGTTTCTCCTTCGGAAGTTCAGAACCCCGGCAAAAACTGGGTTCAGACCATCGAACAGAGTGTTCGTTTACCCCGAGTTGTAGCAATCGGCGAAATCGGCCTCGATTATTTTCGTAAATTTGGCGATAAAAAATCACAGATCGAACTCTTCATCACCCAGCTCGAACTTGCCGCAAAGCTAGACCTGCCGGTGATCATTCATAACAGGGAAGCAGGCCAGGATGTCCTGGAAATTCTGCGGGATCGGCTACCGTCTAAGGGTGGAGTCCTCCACTGCTACTCTGAGGATGCTGCCTATGCAGAAAAGGCCCTAGATTTGAATCTCTATTTCTCATTTGCGGGCAATCTCACCTATAGAAATGCCCGAAACTTACATGAAACTGTACAAATTCTTCCTCTGGATCGGATTCTCATAGAGTCAGAAAGCCCCTTCATGGTACCCGCAGAGTATCGAGGCAAACGAAATATGCCCAAATACCTGCCCTCTACAGCCCGGTTCCTGGCAGATATGCTAGAAATGGATGATGAAGAGCTGGCAACAATCTTATGGGAAAATTCTAATCGGTTCTTTGGGCTTCCGGCCGCTTAGAGAGAAGCCTCAGCCATAACGGTTTGAAAGAATCAGGTTAATTCCTATGTCAGAAGAAACCATTCCCCTCTACCACTCATTACATATAGGCGATTTAAAGCTGGAGGGGAACCTCTTTTTAGCCCCCGTCGCAGGCTATTCGGACCGGGCATTCCGTTCAGTCTGTATCGAGCTGGGGGCTAATTTTACCTGCACGGAGCTGATATCTTCCGAAGCCCTCATTCGGGATGCAAAAAAATCCGAATATCTATTGCAACGGGCAGATAATGAACGGGCCTACGCTATCCAGCTCTTCGGTTCAGACCCGGAAGTCATGTATCAGGCTGCCCTCCGCCTTGTCCCCTATCACCCTGAGGTGGTTGATATCAACTGCGGCTGTCCTGTCCCCAAAGTAATCAAAACCGGTTCTGGTTCTGCACTCATGAAAGACCTGCCGCGGCTCGGTAACATAGTAGCCGCGGTTAAAAGAGCTTCCCGGGAAGCTCTGGGTGATATACCCGTAACGGTCAAGATTCGATCCGGTTGGGATGAACAGAGTATTAATTATCGCGACACTGCCCGTGTAGCAGTAGAAAACGGTGCTTCACTGGTAGCCCTTCATGCCAGGACCCGGGCCCAGGGATATGCCGGAAAGGCGAACTGGGATCATATTGCAGATCTAGCCAGCAGTCTGACCATTCCAGTGATTGGGTCAGGGGATCTATTTAGTCCAGAAGACGCCCAACGGATGCTGCAGGTAACGGGCTGCAGCGGTGTCATGTTTGCTAGGGGTGCCATGGGAAACCCCTTCATCTTTAAGGAAACAAGAGCCTTACTCGAGAACGGAACCTACACTCCAGTACCGCCACAGGAACGGATACGAACAGGCTTTCTACAGCTCAAACGTCTTGCAGCCGATATAGGCGAACCCATAGCATGCAGAGAAATGCGAAAACAGTTTTGTGCCTATACCAGGGGTATAGAAGGCGGTGCTGCATTAAGGAACCAACTCGTCCATGCAGATACGATTCTTAAGTATCAGGACATATTAGCCGAATATTTATAGTAGATTTACAATATAATAATTATTGACTTGTAAAACATACTAAGGGGTGGTAGCATTAAGTTTATGTCCGAAACTAACAATTCAAATATGGACCAGGAACTGGAATCCCCAGAAGGTTTTGACCCCTTTGTTGTTGATTATGAAAAACAAATCTTTGACCTGCGTCAGCTCCTGGAAATATCAAAAAGTCTCAATTCCACCCTGGATTATTCGATTCTTATAGACTCCATACTCTTTACCTGTATGGCCCAAATGAAGGTAATTAAGGCAGGTTTGTTTGCAAAAAAAGGCCTGGACTCAGAGGAATTTGTACTTCAGCGCAATTTTAAGGGTTTTGATATCGATCTTTCCAAAGACTATGCAATCCCGGAAAGGCACCCTCTTATTAAACTATTTTCCGAACAATATGGCTGCTATACCCTGGATGATATCCATAAAGCCATAGGACCTCTGGAAGGTCTTGAACATATAGAAGCCCTGGAACCATCCCTTTTTGTGCCGCTAAAAACAAAGGGACAGATTAATGGTATTATCATTCTCGGAGAACGGATTGATGAAACCGATTTTGATCCCTACGAACGGGAATACCTTATCAACATTGCGACCCTGGCGGCAATATCCATCAATAACGCCTTTCTTTTCGAAATGACCACCACCGACATGATGACAAAGTTAAAAATGAAACACTACTTCTATACGGTCCTACAGGATCGATATGGAAATAAGGATCAACCCTCTAAGGGATTTAATATCATCATGCTGGACATCGACTTCTTTAAACGCTTTAACGACACCTACGGTCATGCCTGCGGAGATTTGGTGCTCATAGCGGTTGCCCGCACTATTGCGGAACATGTCCGAAGCACGGACATTGCAGCCCGCTATGGGGGCGAAGAATTTGTAGTTCTCATCGCAGAAGACGGACCAGAAACCGCCGTAAAAATAGCCGAACGGATTCGGAAAGCAATTGAAGCTATGGAAACCGAATACGAAGGACAAAAATTAAAAATAACCGTATCCTGCGGTGTAGCAAGCTACAATAAAGATATCGATGAAAACCCAAAAAACGTTGTAGAACGGGCAGATCGGGCCCTGTACCAGTCGAAACAGCAGGGACGCAACCGGGTCACCTTCCTGGCGGACTGAAAGATACACCCATGGGCACCATTATAGTTCAGCAAATTGATGGAACTACCATCCCTATCGCCGCTTCTCCTGCCATATCTCTTGTGAATACCCTCTTATCTGCGGGAATTGCGATCCACCACCGCTGCGGCGGCAAAGCCCAGTGCGGCACCTGCCGGGTACGGGTAGAATCCGCAAATCCGGATAAACCATGTGTGAATTCCATAACCCCTAAAGAAGCCCAGCGGCTCACCGCCATTGGAGCCCATCCAGAGCAGGGGGAACGGCTCGCCTGTCAGACCTATATCTCTGGGGACTGCCATGTTTACCTTTTTGATTGACCAGGCCATCACAAGCAAAGTATGTTATAGACTATGAGTACAATTATCCGTAAACCCTTTCGCTATCGTTACGACAATGTGGTGTTAATCCTAATAGGGATTAATCTTCTCGTCTTTCTTGGACAGAACCTGTTTCCCCAGACTACAGCTTATCTTTCTTTAAACACCCAGCTTGTTCTCCGCTATGGCATGGTCTGGCAGTTTTTTACCTATATGTTTGCCCATGGAGGTATTTCTCATCTGCTGCTAAATATGCTGGGACTCTTTTTCTTTGGCACCCCCGTTGAACGGCAGATGGGCTCAAAGGAATTCCTGCTCTTTTACCTGGTCACCGGCTTCTTTGCAGGGCTCTTTTCCTTTGTACTCTATTGGCTGACCGGTTCAAACTATGTCTTTCTTTTAGGCGCATCCGGAGCCCTCTTTGCGGTTCAGCTCGCCTATGCGACCTTTTTTCCTGACTCAATTGTCTATCTTTGGGGGATCCTCCCGCTTCGGGCACCGGTCATGGTCCTGGGGTTTACCGCGTTAGAGCTGTTTTCATCAATCTTTGGTCTTGCAAGCGGTATCGCCCATATCACTCACCTGGCGGGCTTTGCCTTCGCATGGATCTATTTCATGGTCCGCTATGGGGCAAACCCCTGGCATTACCTTCGCCTGCACCGATAAACCAGGAGAGGCTATTGCTGCTCAGGGGGTGCATATGAAATTGCGGCGAGCTTCTGCACTCTTAATCTCATTCCTCATCGGTAGCAGCATCCCGCTTATTGGACAAACCGTACTTCGCGGCGAGGTTAGGGTCGATTTGGAACCGGTCTATCTGCAGTATATTGATGACCCCTACCCCCTTGATATCACGACTGCCCAAAAACGGGCTTTGGATGAGGCGGCCCTGTATTTTTCTTCTATAATTTACGGCTGGTCCTACGATTATGAGATTGGCGAAAAGGCCCGGGCCATCCCCGAACAGTTCAC
>JAAYUZ010000188.1 GCA_012517385.1 Treponema sp.
GAGGGTGTAATATTCATATTCAAGAACCATGTCACCGGTAGGGCTTTCTATAGGAAAGGTTGTCCTAAAAGCTTCTTCCAGCCCTTGCATCTCGGGGGCTTCTCCCTTGCGAAGCCGCTCCCTCTGCAAAAAGCGTTCATACGAGGAAAGCTGAATATCTATAAGATCAGGAAGTTCCATAACATCCTGGAAATCTTTTCCTATATAGGTCCTTTTAATGACCGAATTACCTGTAACCATTCGTTACCCCCCTATCGGAACCGCCCGAATTTTTCGAGCGTTTTCACCGTCCAGCCCAATAAACCGGATTTACGCTGTTTTTACCTAAAGACTGCAAAAAGCCTCCGGTAAAAATACCGGAAGCTCTTAATCCGGAACTCTTCATGAGTTCCGGAAAGACGAGAGAAAAAGTATGTGTTGTACCGACTCGATTACTGGATTTCAACAGTACCGCCAGCGGCAGTAATTTGTTCCTTAATCTTTGCAGCTTCTTCTTTAGATACATTTTCCTTAAGTGGCTTGGGAGCCCCTTCGACCAGGTCCTTTGCTTCCTTAAGACCAAGACCGGTAACAGCCCGAACTTCCTTGATAACCGCAATCTTCTTGGATTCATCAAAGGCCTTCAGGATTACATTGAATTCGGTCTTCTCTTCAGCAGGAGCAGCTGCAGCACCAGGAGCGGCACCAACAGCAGCCACAGCAACAGGAGCTGCTGCGGAAACACCAAATTTCTCTTCCATAGCTTTTACAAGCTCGGAAACTTCGAGTACGGTCATCGAAGCGATGGCTTCGATAATCTGATCCTTTGTCAACGCTGCCATATTATCTTCTCCTCTATTTCAGCGATTGAATTCTATCCCATACGGGATGTGGTTGCCGTATTACACGGCTCAACAACTGGTTATTTTTAACAAAAACAACCAGTTATTGTATAAACAGACCAACAGGAACGGCAGCCTTCCGAAGCCTGAAGGTCATAGTAACTAAAATTAAGCAGCACCTTCCTGCTTTTTATCTCCAACAGCCTTAATGGTCCGCACCAGCCGTGCATTGATGTCATTAAGGGCAGACACCATATTCCGTGCGGGAGCATTCATGACAGACATAAGCATAGCAATAAGCTCGAGCCGTCCGGGCAGCTTGGAGAATGCTTCTATCTGAGCAGCATCATAGACAGAATTGCCAACGAGACCACCCTTTACCTTGAGCGCCGGAACTTCCTTTGCAAACTCAAGAAGAATTTTAGCAACCTCATTTGCATCCTTCGGAGTAATAGCGATAGCCGTAGGACCGGTGAGGTAATTTTCTACATTGGGTGCAGAAAGCTGCTCAAAGGCAATCCGAGCAAAATTATTTTTTACAACCTTAAAGGTTGCATCCTTTGCCCGTAGCTGTTTACGCAGATTGGAAATCTGTTCAACCGTTAACCCGCGGTAATCGGTAAAGATAAAGTCAGGAGCAGTACCAAAGCTCTGCTTCAATTCATCAATAGCAGAAACCTTAGCATCCTGCACTTTTTTTGCAACAATAGCCATGGTTTACTCCTTATCCTTTAATGCAACCCAAACACCAGGCCCCATTGTAGAACTGATGGATACGGACTGAATAAAATCACCCTTTGCGTCAGCGGGCCGCTTCCGCTTGATCTCAGCAAGAACCGCTTCCACGTTCTCTGCAATTTTTGCAGGCTCCATGGAAACCTTTCCAACTGGCAGGTGAATTACACCGGTCTTATCGGCCCGGAATTCCACACGACCCTTTTTAAGTTCCGCAATAGCACCCTTAAGGTCGAAGGTCACTGTACCGGTCTTGGGGTTTGGCATAAGACCCTTCCGGCCAAGCACCATACCAAGCTTACCGACATCCTTCATCATATCGGGGGTAGCTACTGCGATGTCAAAATCGAGCCAACCCCCCTTTACCTTTTCAATGAGGTCATCGGAGCCAACATAGGTAGCTCCAGCTTCGAGGGCTTCCTTTTCTTTTTCGCTCTTACAAAATACGAGAACCTTCTTTTCTCCGCGGAACTGATGGGGAAGCACTACAGTATCGCGAACTGATTGACTCTTTTTAAGATTCAACTTAACCGACAGATCGACAGTTTCATCAAACTTAGCAAAGGCCAGCTTCTTTACCAGGTCCGCTGCAGAAACCATGTCATAAGATGTAGAAACATCGTACTTCTTAAGGCTTTCGAGGTATTTTTTTCCGTGCTTCATACTACCACTCCACCTCGACACCCATTGAACGGGCAGTACCGGCAATAATCTTCTTGGCAGCTTCCAGATCATTGGCTGTCAGATCGGGCATCTTCATTTTAGCAATTTCCTCAAGTTTCGCCTTGGGAAGTTTGCCAACCTTGGTCTTGTGGGGTTCCGAGGAACCCTTGTCAATGCCTGCTCCCTTCTTAATCAGCACCGATGCGGGTGGAGTTTTAAGAATGAAGGTAAAGGATTTGTCGTTATACACAGTGATAACGACGGGAATAATGAGACCTGCTTCCATACCCTTTGTTCGGTCATTAAACTGCTGAACAAACTGGGGGGCACTGACACCGTGAGGACCCAATGCGGGACCAACCGGTGGAGCAGGAGTCGCTTTGCCTGCGGGGCACTGCAACTTAATGATAGCGGTGACCTTTTTCTTTGCCATTCGCAATCTCCTTCTGTGGTGTACCCGAAAAGAACCAGGCTTTCCGGGGTAGCGTTTTCGCCTAACGCGAAAACTCCCATCTATTGGAGCTGTTAGCCCAAAGCTGCAATTCGCTTCTCAGCAAACCGCAGCTATATAGATTTATATTGATGAAACCCTGTTAGATCTTTTCAACCTGCAGTAAATCTACTTCTACCGGGGTAGATCTTCCAAAGATTCCTACCATAACCTTAAGCTTATTCCGCTCAGTGTTTACTTCTTCTATAGTGCCAGTAAAAGATTCAAAGGGACCATCGATAATCTTTACCTGCTCACCAGGAGCAAAGGACTGGCGGGATCGCACAGGCCGCTCCCCTTTTATTTCGCCGGTTTTCTGTAAAATAGCTCGAGCTTCATCACCGGTAAGAGGCTGAGGTCTCCTATTTGCGGGGGTCCCCACAAAGCCAGTTACCCCGGGAATCTTTTTAATCTTTGAGCAGGGAACCTTCCAACCAATTTCCGGCAAATCCATTTCCACCAGAATATACCCTGGTAGAAATTTCTTTGTCATGGTACGTTTTTTACCGTCCTTAACCTCAACCACATCCTCGGAAGGAACCTTTACATCCCGCACCACATCCTTATCCAGTTCACCGGAATCGATCATCATGCGGATTGTTTTTTCTATTTTATTCTCATACCCAGAATAGGTATGAAGAACGTACCAACCAGTAGCCATGCTATTCCTTTAAAAAATGGCCTGAACACCGAGCAGCAGCAGGGCATCCACAAGACCAAGAATGATTGCAAAAACCAAGGTAGATATAATAACCACCTTTACAGAACTTATGACATCTTCTTTGGAAGGCCATACAACCTTCTTAAGCTCAGCTATTGACTCTTTTACAAATGCAACCAGCTTTTTCATCTTCTACCCCTCAAAAAACATGGCAATGTTCGCAGTCTGCTACTATGTCAGAAAATAGACAATTATGCAAGTATTCCTCACGGAATATAAAAAAATAGTGCGCAGCAGAACGCAGCACACTACATCCATCAGCTCAACTTGATAGTTATTGATATTCACAGGCCAGGTAGGACTCGAACCCACAACATCCGGTTTTGGAGACCGGCGCTCTACCATTAGAGCTACTGGCCTAAAGGACTACTTTATCTTAGTTTCTTTATGGATCGTATGCTTCCGATCAAATTTACAATA
>JAAYUZ010000189.1 GCA_012517385.1 Treponema sp.
ATCCGTACGGGTATCCCGATGATCGACCTTTTTAACACCCTGGTTGTTTCCCAGAAGCTGCCTATTTTCTCTGTTTCTGGTGAACCCTACAACGAACTTCTGGCACGCATCGCCATGCAAGCCGAGGTTGATGTGATCATACTGGGTGGTATGGGCCTTAAATATGACGACTATCTTTATTTTAAGGATACCCTGGAAGAGGGAGGAGCCCTTTCCCGTACGGTCATGTTTGTTCATACCGCGGCGGACCCCGTAGTTGAATGTCTAATGGTCCCCGATATATCCCTGGCTGTGGCAGAGCAGTTTGCCCTGCAGGGTAAGGATGTATTGGTGCTTTTAACCGATATGACTAACTTTGCAGATGCCATGAAGGAAATCGCTATCACCCAGGAACAGGTACCTTCAAACCGGGGCTATCCCGGCGATCTCTACAGTCAGCTGGCTGCCCGTTATGAGAAGGCCGTTGATTTTGATACCGCAGGGTCCATTACAATCCTCGGGGTTACCACCATGCCTGGTGACGATGTTACCCATCCGGTACCAGACAATACCGGATATATTACTGAAGGTCAGTATTACCTTAAGAATGGTCGTATAGAGCCCTTTGGATCCCTGTCTCGTTTGAAACAGCAGGTTAACGGGAAAACCAGGTCTGATCACCGGGCTCTCATGGATGGTATGATCAAGCTCTATGCGGCCTATAAGGATACCCTTGAAAAGAAAGCCATGGGTTTTATGATGTCCGATTGGGACAATAAATTGCTCAAGTATGGTGAGCTTTTTGAAAAGGAAATGATGGATCTGTCGGTAAATATCCCCCTGGAACGAGCCCTTGATCTGGGTTGGGAAATTCTTGCATCCTGTTTCTCCCCGGAAGAAACTGGACTCAGGACCGAACTGATCAATACATACTGGCCTAAGAACGCATAGAGCCGGAGGAGCTATGGCCAAGATCAAGCTTACGAAAAATGAGCTGAAGAATCAGAAGGATGCGCTGAAGATGTATCAGCGCTACCTTCCGACATTGATGCTCAAAAAACAACAGCTCCAAATGGAAATCCGTAATACGGAAAACCGGATACGTACTCTTTTAGCTGAAAAAGACCGGGTAAATGAGCAGTTCAAATCCTGGATCGCTGTGTTTGGTGAACGGGGGTATTTTACCCAGGATATTCTGTCTGTTACAGCACTAAGGGTAGAAACGGGCAATATTGCCGGCGTGGAAATCCCGGTTTTTAAAGGTGCTGATTTTAAAGTACAGCCCTATGATCTCTTACGTACCCCATTGTGGCTAGATACTGCCATAGAACGGATGAGACAAGTATTGCTGCTCGATCTGGAAGCTAAAACCCTGGAAGAACAACAGCGCCGCTTGGAACGGGAACTTCGTACGACTACGCAGCGGGTGAACCTCTTTGAAAAGGTAAAGATCCCAGAGACAAAGGCCAATATCAAAAAAATTAGGGTATATCTCGGCGATCAGCAGACCGCTGCGGTTGTGCGGGGTAAAATTGCCAAACGTGGAATGGAGAGGGCTGCAGAATGATTGTACCAATGAAGAAGGTCTCCCTTGTTGTACTGGACCGTGAACGGGATACATCACTTGAAGCCTTAAGAAAATTAGGGGTAGTCCATCTGGAACAAAAGAGCGTTACCTCTGAAGCCCTCAGTCAGGTAATGGAACAGAAGGCTCAGGCTGAACGTGCTTTAGGTATACTGCGGAACATTTCTCCAAAAGATATTTCTAAAACTGCCGCAACTGCCGATGCATCGACCCTTATTCATGAGGTTTTACAATTAGCGGAACAAAAAAAACAGGAACAGGAACTGCTTGCCTCAGATATAAAGGAACTTAATCGGATTGCTCCCTGGGGCGATTTTGAGCCGGGAACATTGGAAAACCTGAAAAAACAGGGAATTACATTAATTCCCTATGAGCTACCCAGGAAAGTATATGAAACACTTGATCCTGGGATAGATCGGATTATTCTTTCTGTGGATAAGACCCTTGTACGTTGTATTGTAATTGGGAGTGCTATTCCAGATGAATCTCCCTTCCTTTTACCGGAACTTTCAGCCTCTGCGCTTAAACAGCGAATTGAACAAAGGAAACAGACAATCGTTGAAATTGAACAGAAGCTGGCCTCACTTGCGTCCCAAATAAAGCTGATTGAGGTTGAAATTAAAAAACTGAGTGAAATGGCAGAGTTCGAAGCTGCGAAGGCAAGTATGGAAGTTACAGAGGATACACCCCCGGGAATGGCTATATCCTGGATCAGTGGTTATATTCCTGCAGATATGGCGGGTAAATTTAAACGAGCTGCCTTTGAATATAGGTGGGCTTATGTCATAGATGACCCCGGGGAAGGTGATACACCACCGACTTTGGTCAGAAATCCTGCATATATTAGGATAGTGCAACCCATATTTGATCTTCTTGGTACTGTGCCCGGTTATCATGAATATGATATCAGTATGTCATTCTTAGTATTTTTCTCCCTCTTCTTTGCTATGATAATCGGGGATGCAGGATACGGGGTTCTTATTTTACTCTTAAGCCTCTATTTTGGTTTGAAAGGAAAACAAAAAACAGGGAAATTTGCAGATGGTGTTTTACTATTGCTTTTATTATCCTCGGCCACCATTGTCTGGGGTGCAATAAATGGAACATGGTTTGCTTTGCCCTACGAGAATCTGCCTGATTTCTTAAAAGCTCTGGTTATTCCACCTTTTAGGCCAAATCCGGCATTAGCACCAAAAGAAGCAGCCCGGCTTGTCCAGCAGAACATAAAGCACCTTTGTTTCATCATAGGAACGGTGCAGCTTGTATGGGCCCATATGAAGAATATTAAAAAAGCGCTTCCATCCTTAACTGCTTTCGCCCAGTTGGGATGGCTTTCTATGGTGCTTGGGCTTTACTTCCTCGTACTCAACCTGGTTCTTGATAAGACGGCCTTTCCTGTTCCTTCCTTTGCCATCTGGATGATTGGTGGAGGACTGTCAACGTATTTTATTTTTGCTGAACAGAAGGGGGGGAACTTCTTTGCAAATATTCTAAAGAGTTTTGCGAACTTTTTACCGACCTTTCTTTCAGCGGTTTCCAGTTTTTCGGATATCATCAGTTATATCCGTCTCTTTGCGGTTGGCCTCGCTGGTTATGCTATTGCAGAAAGCTTTAATGGCATGGCAGCTGGTTTGCCTGGCGGAATTGTCAGGATTCTGGCGGGTGCACTTATTCTCTTCTTTGGACATGGCTTAAATCTGGCAATGAGCGCCCTTTCAGTGGTCGTACATGGGGTACGGCTTAATATGTTGGAATACTCCGGCCATCTCGGTATGGAATGGTCAGGTGTCAAATATTCGCCCTTTGCTGTGAAAGAAACAACACAGCAATAGGACACATTACATGATAAGGAGATACTTATGGATATCGGAATGATTGGTGTCGCTGCTGCATTAGGTCTTTCAGCCTTTGGCTCTGCCCTTGGAGCTGGTATTGCAGGTATGACCGCAATTGGGTCCTGGAAAAAGTGCTTTCTTCAGAATAAGCCCGTACCATTCCTCCTTGTTGCCTTTGCAGGTGCTCCTCTTACGCAGACCATCTATGGATTTATATTGATGAATGCAATTCGCAGCGGTGGTCTGGATGGAGTTGGTAAGTTAGCGGTAGGTCTTTTTGCAGGTCTTGCCATGGGTGCATCTGCGTTATACCAGGGAAAGGCTGCAGCCTACGCTTCCGATGCTCTTGCAGAAACCGGACAGGGTTTTGGTAACTACATTCTTGTTGTAGGTCTTATTGAAACCGTAGCCCTCTTTGTGATGGTTTTCTCTCTGGGTATTGCAGGCTAATTATTATACAAACCACGGAGAATCGGAGAACTCGACGGTATAAAACCTTGAGTACGTCGATTTCTCCGTATTTCTTTGTGGGAATTTATGAAACAGACTCAGATGGTTCGAGTAGTAAAAATTGGTGGTTTTGATCATCTTTCATCAGTTCTTGTAGGTGGTTCCTATCCTGTGGCTGTACAAACCATGTGGAAGGACCGTCTTGATAAGGAATCCCTGCAGGGCGAATCGGGTAAACAAATTGAAGCACGGATTGATAAACTGCAGAAACTAGGTTGCAGTCTTTTAAGATTTGCCGTTCCTGATATATCAGCAGCGGATATACTTGGGGAACTCGCTCAGCGGGTAACCATGCCCTTGGTGGCTGATATTCATTTTGATTATAAAATTGCCCTTCGCTGCCTTGACTTTCCGATTGCTAAGATCCGTATAAATCCCGGCAATATTGGTTCATTAGACAAAGTAAAAGCGGTTGTTCAAAAGGCTTCAGAAAAAGGGGTCCCTATTCGCATAGGTATAAATGCGGGGAGTTTACCTGCGGATTTACGCAAAGCGGTAGATGATAAAAACATGAGCCGTGCAGAAGCCCTGGTGGCTACTGCAGAACGGGAATTAGAAATATTCGATACCCTAAATTTCAGAAATGTTCTATTATCTATGAAAGCATCTTCCATATACGACACTTTGGAAGCAAACCGTCTGATTGCAAAAAAGACAGATGTACCGCTGCATCTAGGGGTAACTGAGGCAGGCCCCCTTATCCCTGGAATAGTTCGAAATGCAATCGCACTGCACAGCCTGCTTGCCGAGGGAATTGGCTCAACTATTAGGGTTTCCCTTTCCGATACTATTGAAAATGAGGTAATCGCCGGAAGGGAAATAGTAAGTGCGGTGGCTGACTCAAGCGGCAGGGGAACAAAAGGGCAGGGGGTTATTATTGTATCCTGTCCACGCTGCGGCAGAAACGGTTTTGATACCCATGCATTTACAGAGCGCTGGCGAGACAGGCTCTATATGATGAAAAAGGATATTACGGTTGCAATAATGGGCTGTGCGGTCAATGGACCTGGTGAGGCCCGTCATGCCGATATCGGCATTACTGGAGCAGGAGATAAGATACTTATTTTCAGGCACGGGAAAATCGTGAGGACCGTAGCTGCTGCTGAGGCTGATAGGGCATTTGAAGAAGAATTGGAACAGCTATGAAACGAAATTCGGTTGTTCTTACTGGATTCATGATTTTATTCATCAACATAATCTCTCAACACCTAGCAGCCCAAACTATACATGAACCCTATTGGATGCTTCTGGAACGGGGCAAGCAATATTTCAGAACAGCGGAATATGGAAAAGCTCTTATTGCATTTGAAGATGCCAAAAGAACTAAGGATGCATTCTATAAAAAGATGCAGGATGATTTTATAGATTTCCTTTCTGTAAATGAAGTCCGTGCTCTTGGTGATTCTATAAGCAAAATTGAACTGTATTTAAAAGATAGACCAAATAAGAGGATTTCTGAGATTATTTCAGAAGTCCGATTTTTTTATTCTGAATCTATATTACAGGATTCAGCGCAGAAAATGATTTCACTCTTTGATATCCTGAGGCTATATCCAGAGGCTGAATATTGGATTGGTGAAGTATATCGGGTTGAAGGGGAAGTAAAAATTGCATTGCGGCAGTATAACCGAGCTCTTTCACAGCAAATTATGGTAGAACCAAACGAGTTTGCCAACGATATACGATATAAAATTGCGGATATGCAATACCTATTGGGCGATTACCCTGGTTATGAAAAAACACTACTAGAAATTGTTTCTTATGATAGTCTTTGGAACGGAGACGCCCGTTCTCAGGCTTTTATACGAACAGCAATGTTTAAAACTTTGACCAAAGACGGAATAAATCGATTTCTTATCTTATATAGACACGATCCAACAAAGGTAGAACCAGCGCATCGAAGACTTGGTTTGTATTATTATGCTACAGGCCGTTATGATAAATCGGTTGAGCACCTCACCTATTCGTTCCTTATACAGAATACTATGCTCATAAAAGAATATCAGAATCGCGAGTATGGATATGTTTTTAATGACTATAGTACATTAATAAATGGAGCGCTTAGATATACAGATCTTGAAACATATATGAAGAATGTGGATTATTACAAGACAAATTATTATTTAGCTGCGGCTTTGTATGCTACAGGAGAAAGATCTTCAGCATTGTATCTATGGACAGTCCTTTCAAAGTTAAACACAGCTGGAGAATGGCAAAAAAGATCACTCGTTCAATTAAAGAACCCTTATATAGAACCGGTAAATGAACGACCATAGGAGGAACAATGAAATTTAGAGCATCTTTACTAGTTTGTGTAACATTATTAATTCTCAGTCCATTTGCTTTTGCTGATCATAGCAAAGGAACCGGTATTGGAGGGGTTATCGGTACAAATTATGGTATCGCAGGGGCGGGCGCAAATTTAGGTTTAAGTCTTAAATTGCCATCCATGCCAATATTTTGGGCAGCCTATCTTGGTATTCAAAATCAGAATGTTGCTTTTGGAATAACCGGTGATAAATATCTCTATGATCAGGATCTTGTTTCCGAAAAGGATTTTAATTTGGATTGGTATTTTGGAATCGGCGGCTACTTAAATATGGGTACCATCAATAACCAATTTCTTTCTGCTGCTGGAGTACGATTTCCTGCAGGTCTTTCCTGGCATATAAATAAGGAATATGAACTATTCCTTGCCCTTGACCCATCGGTAGGCATATCACTTTCTCCGGAATTAAAATTTCCTGATTTGTTTTTTGCCGCAGAGTTAGGTCTACGTTACTGGATGAAAAAGTAAAGGGATACATCATGAACAAAATTGTATTAAAAGCGCAAGATTTAGACGGATACTTAACAGAAAGCGATAAAGCCCATATTGCAACAATGGATTCCTTATATCGCCAGGTAATGCTTTCATTCAGTATTCTTTCAACAACAAAATTAGCCTCTGAACGCCATAGGGAAGAACAGAATCTTATAGAGCTTTATAATGAAATGGGCCGTCAAATGCAGGATATCTGCAAAGAAGAAAAGGGTATCCATGTATACTCATTCTTAACGCCCCAGGAAAGTCATCCAGAGGCATCCCGTCTAATTGCTAAACTGAGGGATGTACGTACCGGCGGACAGGAGTTTGTGTACTATATTCAGAGAGCATATGAGATGTTGTTTAAGCTGGCCTTTGCGGGAACCCAGGTTTCTAGCAAAAATTACCTAATTGTAAAAACACCGGTTACCGTGCCTGTACAAAATTATGCGGTACATAAAATTCCAAACATCGATGATAAGATCGAAAATACTGTTATGTGTGTTATGCTGCGGGGGGCTTTGCTTCCTTCCATGATCATGTCAAAGGAAATACAGGAATATTCTTCCCATGGTTATGTAACCCCCTTTGCCTTATTTAAAATTAAACGGGATGATTCTAAACATGAAAATGACATGGAATATATTCTTGATCTGGAAAAATCTTATTTTGATTTAGAAAAATTGAATGACAAGGATCTCATATTTGCCGATCCGATGAATGCCACCGGGGGAAGCCTTGTAACGGTAGTAAAATATCTCCTGGATCAGGGGGTCAAGCCCCGATCGGTGCAATTCTTTAATGTCATTTCAGCCTTAAAGGGAGCGCTTCGTGTTGTCCGTGCTCTAGAAAATTGTAAAGTATATACCCTGTGGATGGATCCGGTGCTAAATGAAGCTGCATACATTCTTCCAGGGCTTGGTGATGCGGGGGATCGTATCAATGGCAAAGATGGAGATGAGCACCCCAGAAATATAATGCAGCTTATTGCCGATTATGGTTCGAATATTGCAAATCTGTATCGATCACAACTGCGAGAAATTGAGGATACGGTCCTTGGTCAATAGATGAAAAAGAGTAGCATAAGACTGCTTATATATATTGCTTTCAGCCTCTTCATGATTGGCTGTGCATCAAGCCCCGCATCTGTTTCAGAGGATGAACTTTATTCATTAGGAAAAGCCTATTATGATCTGGGTAAATATTCTGAAGCAGAAGTTTGGTTCCAGAGATCAAGTGCCTATAAGAAAACACGTAATGCATCTTTATATTATTTAGGTAGAATTGCCTTCCAGCAGCAAAAATATGAGGATGCGGCGAATATTTTTGAGAATTTATTGCAAAATGATAGGGATAATATCATTTTACTGAAAGCTGCAGCTTTTTCAAATTTGAAGGCTCAAAAATTAGAAAAAGCAGAAGGATTTTATTCTAAAATCATAGCATTGGTACCCGATAGTAAAGACAGTATCTATGGATACGCACTCGTATTATTTGGCACACAGAAATACCAAGATTCATATCAAATATTAAAAAATGCTAAGGCTGATTCAGGTGATGATCGTGATGCGCTCTTACTGCTTGCCCGTACTGAATTTAAACTGGGATACCCTGAAGCTCTGGATCATTTTTCAAAATGGCTGGAGAAGGGGGATGATCCGTTAGTATTAAAAGAATTTGCTGAAACAGCTGAACAACAGTCTCTTTATAGCCGTGCCATAGAAGCATATAAAAAAATAAAACAGAGTAACCGAAGCGAGGATGCGGGACTACAGAAAGGTGAAATTGATTTTTTGATTGGAAGACTTATTTTATTTGCTGACCCTTCTGATAATCAAGGAATGAAAAGTATAGAATCAGCCCTATCTGCAGGTTATTACAATAAAGAAAAGTGTGATTCCTTACTTGCTGACCCTCGGATTAATGAAAATCAGCGTCAGACCCTTATCGATCTTTTTTCTCAAAAGAAATAAAAATGGCCATCCATTTCTGGATGGCCATCGTGCTTATTAATTAATCAGAAGTGAATTCTTGTCTCAAAGGTAATTGTCGGACTGGTCTTATATTGGGGCTCTGTCAAGGTTGGGCTGCTGGTTAATACTGCATTGTTAGCCAGGACAACTGCAAAATCTACTGTACTTGCTAAAGGAACAACAACCTCACCTGAGAAAACCGTATTCGCATCTACCAAAGGTTGGCCTTTACTGATTGCATAGGCAAAACCGGTTCGCTCGTAGGTAATAGCACCGGATATGTCATAGAACGGCAGTAGTCCCTTGTTGATCACAAGTTTTGCAAGAATGTAGTCCTGTTGGGAAATTACATCCCAGCTTGCATTCGAATCGGGGCTCCAGGGCATCATATAACCAGCAGTAAACAGGATCTTATCTTTGATTAGGGAGAATCCAGCCTCACCATAAATACCATTTACGGTAACATCGTTAGAGGTATTGGTTGTGGTAAGGAGATTATAGAAGTCCTGAGCATACTTAACACGGTTACGCTCATAGGTGTTATCAAAGAATGTAGGTCTGTATGCACCGCGGTAATAGCGATATTCTAACCGCCAGTCAACAATAAGAGCCTTGCCCATAAAACCAGAAATAAAGCCATAATTCCTGAAGGCTTCAAAACCGGTACCGTAATCGGGATTATAGATTGCCTGATATTGCAGCCCTGCATTAAGGGATCCGGCAGCTACCCTATTATAGGGGGCTACCGCAGCCAAATCTGCAAAGGCTCGTAAGCTAAAGAAACTTAATTTAATAATCGGGAAATCCAAATCGAGGGCGGAACCGATGAGCATGGGGTCACCGATACTATCCCGTTCTGTTTGAGTTGCTAAGCTGCCGGCTGGATTGATATCGGCAATGGCACTGATACCAAAGAAAGAGAGCAGTTTAACCCGGCCGCCAAATATTTCAGGTTTACCCAGATCATTCACCACACCTTCTAGTGCCCAGGGTCCGGCATCATAACCGGCATTTATGCCAACCCTTCTGACCGACGGGAAGTCTGCATCATTGGCAAAGTTGCGCATAAGAACACCATGGCCGATGGTCATGCTCGAAAGATTTCCTACCTTGAGGTAGAATGGATCTACCATAGGCTGCCCATATTCAATAAACCGTATCTTTAAGGCCAGATCTTGTAGAGCATCCAACGCTCCCTGGGTTGGATCCGTGTCCCAGTATTCACTACCAAAGGACCACTCATCATTGTCATTGGGGTGATACCAGCTGGCGGGATTAAAGAGATCATTGGTATAAATGACGGGGAGATACAACCCCATTTTTAATTTGCCAATACTGAAAACTGGTTGGATTACCGCTTTGGAGTAGGTATTCCCATCGATTACGACAGAACCGATTTCAAATCCAAGAATATCACCCAGCCATGACATCAGTTTTGATTCCTGAGCCTGCTTTGGTCCAGCTTTTTGGGATTCCTCTGGAGTTTGAGTACTTGCATCCACAGTAGGAGTATTTGCTTCTTCAGCAGGTTTTTCTTCCTGTGTGGCAGCCTGAGGTTCCTCCTGTTGGGGAACAGAGGCAGGATCTACGGCCTTAAATTCATCAAGGTCGGCAAAATCTTGAGCAAGCTGTTCTGGAGTAAAGGGAGACGGGATAAAACTTGGTCCAAAGACATCGGCAAACTGGCCTGCACCCACCAAAATGGGCTGTAAGGTCCCATCAGCCAATGTTCTTGCAAATTCAACTAAACCCCGTTTTACATATACCGCATCTCGGGCTCCTTCGATGACGAGCATGCTAAAATCTGTGCCCCGGACACCACAAACAGCAGTGGGAGTTTTTATCTGATATTTATTGCTCCCCGCCGTTTTAGCTGCGACAGTTCTAATTTTTCCTCCGAGAAGAGCGAACTCGTTTGTATCTTTTCCAGAAGCCCCTGCCAGGCCTTCTACCTTAAAGCTGGTATTCCGGGCAATCTTTATTACACTGCCATTGGGATCTAACTTGAGCTCTGCGTTAGTTCCAGCAGTTTTTATTGTCTCCCCAGGCAGGATCTCATCTCCGACAAAGATGCTGCGGTTAGTACCGGAGCTTGTAATAACCTGTATGAGGCTATCATCGTCCGCATATACCAAAAGTGCCTTTGGACCAGATTGAGCCCATGCACTATTTGCTATCAATAACAGGGCGGTAAGGAATACTAGAAAGTATCTATAGTTTCGGTTACCCATGTAAAACCTCCTTTACTAGAATTGGATCGAGCTCATCAGGCTCGATGTGACTACATAATCCCCCGTAGCAGGATCATAACGCAGGTTATATAAAAGGCTCAGTACTGCCGGGCCTGTCTTATAATTAATTTTAGCACCTATTACGGCATTTTCAGGGGATACAAGATCTTTCCAGAAATTGCCTGTCCCGATGGGGCTGGGTGCACCAAGATAATATTTTTCGTAGAGCGCATCAAAGGAAAAACCAGCCAGGAGCCCTTCTGCGAGGGTTAACACACCCCGCAGGTGGGGATAATCGGTAATGGTTGCTCCTGAAGCTGGCGCAGCAGCAAAGGGGCCGTCCAGAGATGCCTGGAATACGACAGCATCGGAGAGGAGGGAGAATCCCAGGTTTGCAAGCCAACCAGCATATACAGAGCCGGAAGCTTCCTGCTGGAGGGCTTGATATTTGAGATGCCGGAATAAATCATAGGAACCATCAAAGTAGGTGGGGATAAAATCAGGGCCTAACACCCGCAGTTGTGCCCCATAAAGAACAATGTTTACCAGTTTGCCGCCTAAACCAGCCATAGTTCCCCAGCGGCCCCTGGGCTCGAATGCCAGGTCTCCAAAGACTGCCATGCTAACGACAGGGGTATTTAAAACAGGAAGTTTTGTGTCTAACCCAGCAATAGTCACCGTATCCGCGTTGCCTACCGAAGACCTAAACCTATCGCTTGCATAGCGCAGCGGGTCCGTATCAGCAGCAACCGTAGCACCGACCTGCAGATTTTTAAGGAGCGGCATCTCAGTCCCTGCCAGGGGGCGTACATATAGACGGCTGCCGAATACATCAAAGTTTGCCAGGTTCCCCGCAAAGGTTTCTATCCCCACAAAGGGAAAATCAAAAAGCTGACCGTCTATGTCGAGGGCGGCTCCGAAGATCCTTGTCTCTGGAAGAAACCGGGTATTGGAGTAGTTCCCCATGATAAAGCCATTACCCAGGGTTCCATCATCAAAGGAGCCGAGCTTTACAAACAGGTTCTCACCCTTTTGTCCATATCTAACATAGGCAATCTTAGGCAGATATAGTTCAAAAAAGGTTTTTCCTGCTTTGGCAGGTATCCAGTCCGGTTCATAAATTTCTATATTGCTGCCGTTCTGTCCGGGTTTGATGTTGAAATGCAGGGTGACATCCAGGCCGATCCCTATTTTCCCGAAGGATATATCAGGTTTAAGGGCCAGTTTCTGGTAGGTTGCCTGATTCGTTACATCCGCAGGGGCTGTAGGATTTATAGGAAGGGTTTCTGTCCCGAGACCAAGCTCAAACCCAAAACCGAAAGAAGACGGTGCTGAAGGTTCCTGTGCCATGGCAAAGGGAAGTATGAACGAACACATCAGAACCCCGATTAAAAGCTTATTTCTCATACAATAGGTCCTCCGTTTCACTAACATAGTATACTACAAAATATATGCAAAATCAGTATTAATACTAGTTTTATCAGAATTGAATTTTGATAATTATTCCCGTACTGCCGATGAGGGTAAAGCTGTTCTGCTGCAGGCTCTGAGAATATATAAGTTTCCCGAAGCCAGTAACCGCAAGACGATTTTTCATCCTCAGTATCGATTCATGGGTCAGGTTTATATCAATCGATTGAATGTTGTTCATATCAAGTTTTGCTTCAAGACTTTCTTTTTGCAGTAACTCAGCCGATGTTTCCGCAAGTTCCGTAAGGCTAGGAA
>JAAYUZ010000190.1 GCA_012517385.1 Treponema sp.
CGCCCTGCAGAATCCGGGCGGTCAGGGCAATCACCACACCGGGGGAACAGAAACCACACTGGCTTACATTTTCTTCATGAAGGGCCTTCATAACAGTGGTCGGCCCCTGCTCTGCCAGGCCTTCTATGGTGATTAGGTGCTTGCCATCCAGTTCTTCCACCGCCAGTAAACAGCTAGTAACGGGGAGCCATTCAATGGGGTCCGCGGCGCCTTTAGAGGCTGCCGACCCTTCATCAACCTGAATCGGCCTTTGACCTAGAATCACCATGCAGGCACCGCAGTCCCCTTCCCGGCAGCCCTCCTTGGTACCAGTAAGCCCCGCCTTTTGGCGCAGCCAATCCAGGGTAAGCTGGGGGACCAGAGGGGGTTCCAATTCAACCGGCTTGCCGTTCAACAAAAACCGTACCCGCTGTTTCATAGTAGCTAAGCCTCCTTATCGAGGAAAAGGCCGGTCATAGAAAAACGGTCCACATCAACCAGGCCCCGATCGGTAAGCTTTAGGTGGGGAATGACCGGCAGGGCCATAAAGGAAAGGGTCATAAGGGGCTGGGTATTGGTCATGCCCTCACTGCGGAAAAAGGCTTCGAAGGCATCGAGCCGCTGGTTCACCTCCGCAGCTCCCAGGTTACTCATGAGTCCCCCGATGGGGAGGGGAAGATCGGCAATGATCTTTTCGCCCAGGGTAATCACCAGACCTCCACCGATCTTATTAAGGTGCCGGGCTGCCTTAAAAATGGACTGGTCGTCTACCCCGACCACAATCATATTATGGGAATCGTGGCTTATGGTTGATGCGATGGCGCCCCGCTTCAGGCCGAGCCCGTGGATAAAGCCGCGGCCCATATTGCCCGTTCCCCGGTGCCGTTCAATCACATAGATTCTGAGGATATCCCGTTCTGTATCGCTGTAGCAGAGACCGTCGGAGCCCATAGGGGTCCCCATAATGCGGTTTTCGGTCACGAGGCTCCCTTCCTTGGCTTCGATAACTCGAATCAGGGGCCCCTCGGCCCTGATATGAAAATCCCTTGCTTCAAGCCACTTGATGTTTACCGAGTCCCGAAGGGGATAGGGCCGTTCATTTATATTGATGGTCATCTCTCCCTTTTGTGCTACCAGTGTTCCTGCCTTAAAGACCTGCAGGACCTCAAAATCCTTAAGATCCCTGAGCAGCACCAGGTCTGCCTGATACCCTGGAGCCACTGCCCCAAAGGTTCGCAGTCCATACCGCTCTGCGGCATTCAGCGTAGCCATCCGGATTGCATCGATGGGATCCACTCCGGATGCAACGAGCAGGCGGAGCATCCGGTCTATGTGGCCCTCCCGTACCAGGTCCGTAGGATGCCGGTCGTCGGAACAGAGGAGGAAGCGGCGGGCGTTTCCTGGGGTAACAGCGGATGCTATGGCTGCCAGGTCCCGGGCTGCGGAGCCCTCCCGGATCATCACATACATTCCCTTGGAAAGTTTTTCCAGGGCCTCTTCTGCGCTGGTCGATTCATGATCAGAACGGATACCCGCAGCAATATAGGCTGAAAGATCCTTTCCCCGCAGGCCCGGGGCGTGGCCGTCTATGGCTTTACGGGCTTCCCGGAATATGGCCAGCTTATCCATCAGGGTCGCCTCGCTGGCTATAAGACCGGGAAAGTTCATCACTTCCCCTAAACCCAGAACCCGGTCTTCCCGGGCAAACTGGTGCATGTCCGAAGCGTACAGACTTGCTCCGGAGCTGTCAAAATTGGTAGCCGGCACGCAGGAGGGAACCGTCAGGTACACATCCAGAGGGAGCCCTTCCGACGAACGCAGCATGTAGTTCATCCCCTCATAGCCAAGCACATTGACGATTTCGTGGGGATCGGCGGCTACCGCAGTGGTACCCCGGGGGACCACGATGCGGGCGTATTCGGCGGGGCAGAGGAGGGAGGACTCGATATGAACGTGGGAATCCATAAAAGAAGGGGCAAGAAAGGCACCCTGAGCATCGATAGATTGATGGGCTAACAGTCCGTCATTTATACCTACAATATTGCCATGGGCAACCGAGACGGTGGCATGGGGCACCAGGCAGCCCTGGAATACATCTACCAGGGTACAATTGATGATATTCAGGTCGCAGACCTGACGCCCCGTTGCGGTATCGAGTAATTCGTTGTAAATCATAGGGCTACCTCCCTTTCCCCGGACGCACCTTCCAGGGTACTGCTAAAGCAAAACTGCGTAAGCACCAATGCTTATGCAATGTTGCTTACGCAATTTTGCTTGCGCCCTTTGTAACAGTGTACCCCAGACCTGGCGAGGTAGCAAGAAATTTGTATATTGAGCCTTTCCGTTACTCCTTTACCACCAGCACCTTCCTGATTTCATCAATGTCAGGTCCGACGATACGGATAAAATACATACCCCGGGCTACCACACGGCCACCCCGGTTTTTACCATCCCAACTGGCCGTATAATCCCCGGCCTGCCGGTAGCCCCGATACAGAACCTGTACCAGGTCTCCGTCCAGGGTAAAGACTTGAATGGTAACCTGTCCCGCCTTGGTGAGCTGGTAAGAGAGCCTGACCCGTTCACCCCTGGTTGGATCGATCACATTGTTAAGGATCGTCGCATTGCTCCGCTGCTTCGTTACATCATGAATATCGAAGCTGAAGGGCCGCACAAGCCGGTACCAGTTGGCCGGTATGGGAGCCCCCGGAGCAACATCGAGACGGGCCACATAAAGCGGATTGGTAGTATTGCTGCCATTGTCCATGGCAAGGAAGAATTCCAGGGTGGAAACACTCCTTACCCGCGGATCAGTGGCGGGAACGGAGAAGTTCCAGAGGGCACTGGCTGGCAGGACAAGCCCCTGCCTGGTGCCGCCGTACAGGCTGGTTCCGCCCCCGTGAAGCGCATTGTTCGGCCAGGGAACGATACCGGAGAAGGCCGCCCCCGAGGGTCCGCCGTTGTTAAAGACCGGGAGCCAGAGCCCCGCGGGGCCGTTCACAGCGGAGGCCCGGAAGGTATCTGCCACATTGGTATCGAAATGGAGCGAAAGGTTCGCCGGTGCAAGGGCCGGGTTCACCCGCACCTGCATGGTGATATCCTGGTCCCGGAGCCACTGGGTTCCCGTAAAGTCCCGCACAAGGCCGATAGTCTGGCTTGCCGCCTCTGGTCCGCTTAAGCTTTCGTACTGGCTCTCTGACACTTCGGTGATGACGCTGTCCCTCGCCCAGATGGGCCAGACAAAGTAACGGTCATCGGCCGCACTGGCCGGCGGCACCGAGATGAGGACGTCGGAGACGCGGTGGGAGGCCGTAGGATTCGTATTATCATTGGCTATCGGGAAAGTATCCGATGCAATGGGGTTCGGCCAATCATTAGTCCAATTGGTTCCCGGATTGGTTTGCCCCTCATACCCATAGGCATTGTAGGGTGGCGGCATAGGACGACCGATACTGGTCCACGATGGATCGGTAGAATAGTCATGAGGTAATGAAGCATTGTCCCAAATGTTTGCCATTTGGAATTTTGTGGTTCCAGTAACTATATCATCAATCGATCTAGGTGAACCATACGTGATAAGAGCCTCTTTTGCGCCTCCAGATAAAGTAGTCACAACGCTCATGCTTGTAGAACTGGTAAAACTTGCTGCAGCATTTAGATTCCCTGCACTTTTATCTGAAAACACTGGTTCAGAGAAATGTACGAATGTATCGGTACCATTAATAAGAGAGAGGGCATATCCTCCCCGTGGAGGTGCGGTATCAGTTGGGGTTTCAAAAGATCCTTCTATTATTTGCTTAAGAACATATTTTTGGAGTGACTGGTCTTTTAGACTTGTATTTCTGGTAATTCGCCACGAGGGTATAGCATCGGTGTCAAGATAAGGTTTCTCTACGAGCCAGATAAAGAATTCTGAACCCAAATAAGGAGCCATTCCGCTCGTTTTTTGCTCAAATCCATTAATGCCTTTTAAGCGATTAATAGCATATCCCTGTACTTCAACATCAAAATCTGTGAAATTATAATTTAAGGAAGTTTCAGCAGTAACCCGGATTCTGTCTATTTTCCCATTACCATCTGAATCTTCAGTATAACTGTTAACTACTATAATTCCATCTATCCATTTGAAGCATGTAGCCGCAATGTATGGTGAAGTGTAGTTCCCGGTTGTAGCATTTATCAAGGAGACTGTATCTCCAACCCCTAATGCATGTAACCGTGCATCTGAATATTTAACATCAACATAATCCAATGCAAGTACGCTCGGTGGCAACATATCAATCCGCCACATGATTGTTTCATCTGGTTCTGGATTTAATATGGGGTTCCAGCTAAGGCCATCAGTTTGATAATTAACTGGCTCAGAAGGTACATCCTTTGCAGTTGTTCTTGTTAGTGTAATCCTTTGACTAGAAGAACCTTGAATTTTAAAAGTACCGCCAGGTAAAAATCGCTGTATTTTGTTAACCTCAAATTTAATTGTGACGCCCGGCTTTGTACAAGTAAGGTTATACCAGCGGTTATTACCATAAATTCTAAACTCAGATCCGGCAGGGTTAAGTATTACATTTTGGGAACGCGGTTCAAAACGGCTGTCAGACAAACTTATAGGTTCCGCTTTATTTTCAGGATCCCAGCTACCGCCACGGTTAATCCAATAATCACCAGTAATAGTAATCTCATAGGAAGCTACATCAAGGCTTCCTTCAAGATTAATCTCCATATGACCAGCAAGAATTATATTCGATCCTAGCGATACAGTCGCAGTCAGACCAGGAGAGCCTGTCGTAGTAGTACCAATATGTAAACTGCCGATTTGAACTGTCGCTACTAGCGTTTTACCGTTACCGGTCATAACTAATGTTGAATTATTTGGAGTGTTAAAAGTGCCGGCGATTGTAACATTACCATTTGCAGTGATGGTATTTGTTCCAGCATTGTTAATCGTATAACTAGACTGGGAATCTAAATTACCACAGCGAAGTTCAGTTCCAACTTGCAAAGTGAGGGTTCCATTTACACCGGTAAATGTGTCTGAAGATGGAGTACCAGAACCACTATCCATAATCCAGCCGTTTCCATTGAGGTTTAATACACCAGATGTAATGGTTAGAGATGAGCCTCTTTGGGTGACATCATTATTAAGCGTCACTATCCCACTACTGTTAACCGTTACATTGCTATAGGTGTTCGCGCTATATATCGTCCCCGTCCCCGTAAAAATCACTGTCCCATTATTATGAGTAAAGCTCGTCACATTCCAGTGCGTCCCTACGCTCACACTCGTTCCCGTCGGCGCACTGAATGTCCCCAGC
>JAAYUZ010000191.1 GCA_012517385.1 Treponema sp.
CAAAACGCTGTATGGATTCAAGGGAGTCATAAAACAATAGAAGCACAAAGGCTGAAAGGAGAATGATAACAAAGGCCGAGGCGCTGCCGATAATCACCGAAAAGACCCGGTCCCCCGGGTCTTTGATTAAGGGCAAACGCCCCGGACTTGCCTCTTTACTGAGCTTGAGCTTTTGTAAAAGGACCATCCAGGGCTTTTTCATTAATTTGTAATCCTTATTTACTTAGATAGATTTGCAGGCAGGGCCTGTTTACCATTGATGGTAATCTTCTTGATAAGCACTTCTGCTTTTTTTACCGCATCCGCAGGAAGGGGAGCATAATCCAGGGCTTCGCAATATTGCTGACCATCATGAATAGCCCACCAGAGCATTCGAGCTAAAGCGGGGGCTTTAGCGGCATCGGTTTGTTTGGTATAGACCAAGAGCCAGGTAAAGCCAACGATGGGGAAAGCGTCAGGGTTACTGCTATTTACCAGCATAACCTTCATATCATCGGGAAGGGTAACACCCTGGGCTGCGAGAGAAGCAGTCTTCATATTGGGGGTGATAAACTTACCAGACTTGTTTTTAACCTGGCCCGCAGGAAGTTTATTCTGATTTGCGTAGGCAAGTTCCACGTAGCCGATTGAATAGGGCGTCTGCTTAACTACACCAGCAACACCTTCGTTCCCCTTGCCGCCAAGCCCGACAGGCCACTGAACGGAGTTCCCTGCACCAACCTTTTGGGCCCAGCTCTCACTGACTGCCTTAAGATAGCTCGTAAATATATTGGTGGTACCGGAACCATCGGAACGGTGGGCCACCACAATATCCTTACTAATAGTTTTTAAAGATGGATTATCGGCCACCAGTTTGGGATCGTTCCATGTTTTAATCTCACCCAAAAAGATTCCCGAAATTGTTTCAGGGGTAAACTTTAAAGTTTCCTGACTATTCGCAAGTTCAGGAATATTATACGTAGGAACAACAGCACCTATGGTGGTGGGGATATGAACAATTTCACCGCCCTTGGCAGCAGCGAGCTGTTCATCGGTCATGATACCGTCGGTGGCACCAAAATCCACGGTCATATCGCTGATACTCTTAATACCACCGCCAGAACCGATGGCCTGATAGTTTACCTGAACACCAGTAAGCTTATAGTATTCGCTGAACCACTTGCTATAGAGTACCGCAGGAAAGGAAGCCCCCGCACCGGTCAGTTCCTTAGCCTCCGAGGGTCCCGACGTTTGGGCCGAAGCGCCATCGTTTTCTCCCTGGGCAAATACGAAGCCTCCAAACATCAGGGCTCCCACCATAACAATCGCCAATTTCTTCATATCGACCTCCTAGTCAATCTTAAGATGGCTTTAACTTATAAGGACGACATGAGAATACTATAAAGATATTGTTAGAATATTGTTAATTTGAATAATTTTTTTTTAGTTCCGCTTCCCATTCGGCAATAAAGTGCTCGTAGGCCGCAATGGTGGCGTAGAGTATCGTATCCTGCAACTCTCCCCGGCCGATCCAGTCCATCCCATCGAGATTATAAAGATGCTGGAGCATATTTTTTATATCCTCCAGGGTAAGATTCGGATCGTACTGCCGCCGCCGCTCAAGGCCCCGGACTTCCTGTTCAAAGGTTTCTTCGTATTTAATATCCCGCCATTCTGCTGCACCAGTCATGTTCATCTTCTCGCAAAGGTTCTTGTAATAGTTATCTCAGATCCCGGCACAAGCCGGCCAAACTGTTCATACCAGGGCTGAATGCTGTATTTTACCCAAAGGCCCCGGAGATCCATAGTATACCGGTAGCGATACTCAAAGTATCCCTGTTCGTCCTTGCCATACTGCCGAACCAGTCGGCCCAGCTCATCATACTGAAAATTCCGCTCTGTACCAGTCCCATCGACGGTTGTCATTACGGCGGATAGGAGCCGTCCTTTTTCATCATAGGCTAATTCTGTACGGCCATTTTCATCAACCATAGCCGAAACAAGATTTTGGGCATTATAATCCCACTGCATCATAGTTTTTCGGGTTCCGTCATCGGCAAGACTGTCCAATCGGAGGAGATGATCGCCAGCCCAGGTGTATTCATAAAGGGTCTTAAGCTCCCCAGTTTCAGAATACCAGCTTTCATCAGCCGAATTACCCCAATAATGAAGCACCCCAAAAAAGCGCTCCCCTTCCCCCTCATACTGGAACCGCAGGGGTCGCTCATTTTCATATTCTAAAACCGAAATACGAATTTTTTCATCGGGAAGTTCCATATTGATGGGCAGCGCGGAGCTGTTTCGCCCAATTTTAACAGTGGTGTAGCCCCCAGCCCAGCGTATGGGCACAAGGGCAAGCTTTCCTGAGGCATCATAGGCCAATTCGTAGCGGTTCGTTTCATAGACCACCGATACCGAAAGGCCCTTTTCTTCCGGAATAGAAAACAGGTCCGGCGGCAATAGGACCGGGTCTAAAAGCAAGAAAGCAGGACTTCCCTGTTGGGCTCCATTCCAAAGGTACAAGAAGGGTATGAGCTTTGCCTGAGCAGATGCTGCAGCAGGAATTTCTTTATTCTTACCCTTGGTCGAACCAGTCACCGCCATCGCTGAAGCGTTACCTCCTTCAGCGGCACCAAGGGTAACGGCAAAGGCCAAAACAGTACAGAGAAGAACAATGCGTTTCATGGCCTTCATTTTACACCCTAGAGCTTAAGCGGACTAGCACCTTCGGTTTTGTACCCAGCCCTTATTTAACCGAGAATCCGTTTCAGTACCACCGGGTCGAGACGGAAGGGGCTTCCCTGGCCCTGACAGAAATGATGAACCCTGAGCAGGTGAATAGAAAGGTCAGAATAGATAATTCCATCCTGGCCTCGCTGTACCGAAACGGAGTTCTTATGGTACAGGCCATCCCCAAAGGGACAGGGAAGCTTGCCCCGGGCTTCATCGCTTTTTACAAGGTAACGGTCCTCTATGGTGATGGGCTCCCCAAGACCTTCGGCGCCCTTCTGTGCCAGGGCTTCCAGCCTATCCGCCACCTGGTCAAAGTCGAGACCCAGGGCATTAAAAAGCTCCTCATCGGCTTCTATTATGTCAGTCAGGGGGCGGGTATCCTGCCCTAAAAAGCCGGAACTGGTTAATACGCCGGCTTTCATTTTTTCATAGGCGGTCCGTTCATCAAAATTCATCTTCATGGCCTGTCTCCCTTATGCGAACTTATCAAAATAGATCTTGTCCTGACCTATACCATTGGAGGTCATAACCTTTATACAGGCATCTATCATGCCAGGACTGCCGCAGAGATAGCCTTCCATGGGCTTATCCGTACCGATTTTTTCCTTAAAATAAGAGTCCAGTACATTGGTGATAAGTCCTACAGGACCGGTCCATTCATCTTCAGGCTTGGGCTCCGAAAGGGCCGGCACAAAATGGAAGTTCGGGAACCTTTTGGCTAAATCCGCCATTTCATCAAGATAGAACATATCCCGTTTGGACCGGGCTCCGAAGAAATACCATATGTCCCGGTTAGTCCACTGGCCGGTCTGGGCCATGTGGTTCAACATGGACTTAAAGGGGGCCATACCGGAACCGCCGGCCACGAATATCATAACCGCATCGGTGTCCCGGATGGCGAACTCGCCGAAGGGGCCTACCACTTCTACGGTATCCCCCTCCTTAAGGTGCTGATGTACCCAGGTGGTTGCAATACCGCCGGGGAACAACCGGATGAGCAGTTCGATGTGTTCCTTATCCTGGGGAGTGGAGGACATAGAATAGGCCCGCTGGATACTCTCCTTCACCTCTCCGTAGGGGGGCACCACAAGCTGGGCATACTGGCCTGGGGTAAAGGAAATTCCCCCCGCCGCAATAGCTTCGTCAGAAAGCCGTAAATACACTTCTTTTATATCGTAGGTAAGGTTCCGAATCCGTTCTACCGTGGTCTTGAATTTCCGTACGTTAAAGAGGGCTTCCGGCAATTCGATGGCCAAATTCTGTTTTACCTTAATCTGGCAGGAAAGCCGTACATTTTTTGCCACCTCTTCAGGATTCATATAGGGAAGCTCCGTCGGCAGATGGGGGCCCACATCGGACAGAATGCGAACCTTGCAGGCACCGCAGGAACCGCGGCCGCCACAGGCAGAGGGGACAAAGATATTCTGAAAAGCCAAGGTGCCCAGCAGGGGACTTCCGCCCTTTACAGTGAGCACCTTCTTACCGCCGTTTATGTCAATGGTAACTTCACCATAGTCATTCACAATCCGGTCAGTAACGGAAATAATCAGGGCAAGCATTGATGAAATGAGGGCAACCACTAGGGGCCCTAGGAGCAAGGGACTCATCTGTACCTCCTACTGGACGCTGAGCATGCCGGAAAAGCCGATAAAGGCCATAGCCATAAAACCAATGGTGATGATGGTAATACCGGGACCCTTAAGTCCCGCGGGGACTGGGGCTACATCAATCTTTTTACGGATTGATGAAAGGAGCATGATGGCCAGCCACCACCCCGCGCCGGAACCGAAGCCAAAGCTGAGGGTTTGCCAGAAATTATAATTCCGGATTTGCATAAACAGGATTGCTCCCAAGATGGCACAGTTTACCGTAATGAGGGGGAGGAAAATACCGAGGGCCATATACAGAGCCGGGGAAAGGCGGTCGATAACCATTTCCAGAATCTGGACTATGGCGGCGATAACGATGATAAAGATGATGAAGGACAGGTAATCGAGACCCAGGGGCTCAATAACAAGCTTAAGCACCGCCCAGGACACCACCATGGTGATGGTCATAACCACGGTTACCGCAAGACCTAAGCCGAAGGAGCTTTTCTGGTCCTTGGAAATAGAGATGAAGGAGCACATCCCGAGGAAGTTAGCCAGGAGGATGTTACTCGTAAATATGGATGCAAAAAGCAGGGTGATGGGATGAACCAGGGGACTCATTTTGCTCCTCCTTGTTGTGCTTTTGCGGCAATCTTCATGTTTTCCTGCATAGTCTTAGCGCCCCAGATGACCAGGGCAACCAGGAAGAAGGCGCTGGGGGCCATAATCATGATGGTCCAGGGAGTAAAGGCTTCGCCCATAAGGGCCGTCAGCACCGGAATGCCAAAGAGGCTGCCAAAACCTAAAAGTTCCCGCACTACGGCGATAAGCATCAGAACCGCCATATAGCCGAAACCGCTCGTTAAACCATCCCAGAAGGATAGGAGGGGCGGATTGGAACGGGCAAAACCTTCGGCCCGGCCCATGATGATACAGTTAGTGATGATGAGTCCCACATAGGGCCCCAGGGACCGGGAAATATCAGGCAGGTAGGCCCTGAGGACAATATCAATAATTATAACATAGAAGGATATGACCAGCACCTGGACAATCATCCGGACCTTATTAGGGATAAGCTTATTCATCGCTGAAAGGCTCATGCTCGAAAAGGCGGTGGTAAGACTCACCCCGATGGTCATGATGGCCGTATTGGTAAGATTGTTCGTAACTGCCAGGGTGGAACAGATTCCAAGGACCTGGATAAAAATTGGGTTA
>JAAYUZ010000192.1 GCA_012517385.1 Treponema sp.
ATGGACCTATCATTCGATCAGCACTGGATGAACCACTCCATATATTTGAGCTGGCGGTCCGAAATATTCACACCCTCTTTTCACCGGAGCGATACCTAATAATCAGCCGTTTCGCTGGCTATGCCCGGCTCCTGCAGGAAGAGCTCCAAAATCGCCTGCAGGATCTCATCATGAAAGCCGATAGCCCTGTCAGCATCGTATCCGATGTGTATGATTCCCGCCGCATCGGCCGGGGAGCCACCGATCTGGTCATAGAGCAGTTTTTAAAAGGATAGGGTTTTTGCAACAGCCTTAAAATTGAACGGAATAGTTTTTTATTGACAACTCATCATATCCATGTTTTACTTACTTAGTGAAAGTAATCAAAGGAGGTTCGGTATGAAACGAACACTAGGAATGATGGGCGTTCTTTTGCTGGCAGTTTCTTTTTTTGCCATGGCAAATGGACAGGGTGAAACCGGTTCTAAAGAAGTGGTTCTGAAGTGGCCCTGTATCTGGGTCGGCAAGGATTCCAAGGCTGCGGAAGTAGAAAAGCTGGTCAACGAATTTAATGCAGCCAATGCGGGCAAAATTCGGGTCGAAATAGAACCCCAGCCCGATTACGATGGGTATGAACAGAAAATCCGTACATCCATCGCTGCCGGCGTTGTTCCGGATATTTTTACCCTGAAACTGAATCCCACCACTGCGGAATATTATAAGTCAGACCTTCTTATGGACTTTTCTAAAGAAATTGCCGGCGATTGGAAGTCCTCTTTTAAAGCGGGAACCCTGGAACAGGCAACCATTAATGGGGTTATGAAGTCGATACCCTACGAAATTGCCATTACCCCTATCTGGTATAATGAAGCCCTCCTTAAAAAAGCTGGCGTAAGCTACCCCAAAACGGTCGATGAGATGTGGACCACCTTTGATAAACTTAAGGCCGCGGGTGTTACCCCCGCCAGCCAGATGACCGGCGGTACCAATGCCTGGACCAGTATGCTCTGGTTCTCCCATTTTGCTGCCTCTATCGGCGGCCCAAATGTCTGGGATAAACCCCTCACGGACCCCGTATTTGTTCATGCCGCAGCACTGCTCAAGAAGATGTATGAAAACGGGTATACCACCCCCGATGCGGTTGGCGGGGACGCGGGTGTATCCGGCGGCCACTTCCTCGCGGGTCGTACCGCCCTTTTCAGCAACGGTCCCTGGTATATTGGCCGGGTAAAGAAGGAAGCCCCCGAAGTATTTGCCAATACCAAAGTAGCCCCTGCACCTGCTGCTGGAACCTATAAGAATGTAATGATCGGCTTCCTCCAGGCTAATATTGCCGCGGGGAATACAAAGGATCCCGCAAAGAAGGCCGCCCAGATCGCCTTCCTTAAATGGATGACCAAGCCGGAACATGTAAAACGGATTGCCCTCTCCTCAGGAGCCATGTTCGCAGTTTCCTTTAATCTAACTGAAGCGGACCCGGTAGACCCCCTGATGAAGCAGTTCTATGAGCTTTCTAACAGCTCCGCCTTCAATGTGATGCATCTGGAAGGCGCCAAGGGTGCTGAGGTTGTGGCCGAATTCGGCCAGCAGCTGGCCAAGATGGCCCTCGGCCAGGCTACCCCGGAAGAGTTTATGAAAGCTGTTGCAGCAAAGGAGAAACGGTAATATGAGACGAGACGGGAGCGGTGTCTCTGGCCGTCACAGACTGGGGATCGGGATTTTTCTCGCTCCCGTCCTTATCTTGTATGTGGCCTTTTTTCTGTATCCTTTGGTGTTCATCAGCATCACCAGTTTGATGGAATGGACCGGAATCTCAAAGGCCCAGTTTATAGGGTTCGAAAACTATAAGAAGTTGTTTTCTGACAGCACCTTTATCATGGGTATTCGGAATAACTTTATCTGGGCCTTTGCCTCCGGCTTTATCCAGATACCCTTGGCTACCCTGGTAGCCCTTATTCTGGCCCGGAAGCCCCCCCTCTGGAAATTCCTGCGGACCCTTTATTTTCTCCCAAATGTTATTTCTGCGGTTGCCCTGGCCATGCTCTGGAAGGCTATTTACAACCCCGCCTATGGCCTGCTGAATGGTTTGCTGTCTCTCCTGGGGCTTCCGGGCCACAACTGGCTGGGAGATACGGCCACCGCTTTAACGGCGGTAATTGCCCAGTCGGTGCTCTATATCGGCTATTTCATGATTATTATTCTCGCCGCCATTACCAATATCCCGGACAGCCTCTATGAGGCTGCAGAGATTGATGGAGCCTCGGTGGTTCAGCAGACCTTCCGGATTACCCTCCCCATGATATCGGGAACCCTGGTTACGAGCATTACCCTCGCTATGGCCTATGGAATGCGGCACTTCGAAGCCACCTTCCTTATGACCGGCGGCGGGCCCGCCTATGCGACTACCACGATGGGAATCCAGCTGTACAACAAGATGGATGCCTTCCGTTATGGTGAGGCCAGCGCCATAGGCGCGATCCTCATATTGCTTGGAACGGTCCTCATTGTCCTTATCCGGTCCCTGCTTTCTAAGAATGACCCCATGGCGGAGGCTGCCCAATGAACAGCGTACAAAGAACCCTAAAACAACAAACAGCTTCAGTACTTGGGAAGGCCGGTGTTTTTATTGTTTTAGCCTTTTTCTTTATCATTGCCGCCTTTCCCCTGGTCTGGCTTTTTATTTCATCACTTAAAACTAATCTTGAACTGCAAATTTCTCCCTTTACGCTTCCAAAGGTTCTGCAATGGTCAAACTATGGTAACGCCCTTAAGATGGCAAACCTTCCCGCCCTCTTTCTCCATTCCATATATGTGGCCTTTGGTGCGGTGTTTTTAAACCTGCTGGTTACAAGCCTCGCCGGCTTTGTGCTTTCCCGGGAACAGTTCCGGGGCAGGGAACTTGTGTACACCCTGCTTACCGCTGGTGTACTGGTGCCTATCATCTCATTTATGGTTCCCTATTTTACCCTTATTACCAGGGTAAAGCTCTATGACAACCTGATCGCCCTGATTATTGTCTATGCTTCCATCAATATACCGGTTTCAATTTTTCTTGTGACCGCCTTCATGCGTTCTATCCCCAAAGAAATGGAAGAAGCGGCAGTGATTGATGGATGTACCTTTGTACAGCGATATACCAAGATCGTCCTTCCCTTAGCCCAGACCGGCCTTGTTACGGCGGGGACCTTCTGTTTTATCTATGCGTGGAACGAGTTTATCATGGCCCTCCTGCTGACCAGTTCATCCTCAAGCAGAACCCTGCAGCTCGGTATACGCTTTTTTACGAGCCAATTTGTGACGGATTATACCTCCATGTATGCCGCCATTATGATATCGATAATTCCAAGCATCGCCCTTTATACGATGCTCCATAACCGGATTATCTCCGGACTGACCGCAGGAGCGGTTAAAGGATAGGTTTACTATGAAACAACATATTACTCTCGGTGTGGTCTGCCTTGCGCGGAAGACCTATGACTGGAAAACTGCGGGAGAGATGTGGAAAAAGCTCCGGCAGGAACTGGCCCAGCTGGAAGCGGTGACCCTCGTTGCCCCTGAAGAACTGGTAATCGAGGTGGAAGAAGCGGAGGCTGCCGCAGCGCTGCTTGCGGAAAAACGGGTTGATGCGGTGGCGATCATTTCTGGCACCTTCCATCTGGGGCATCTGGCGCTGGTGATTGCCAAGCAGGTAAAAAAGCCCATATTGCTCTGGGCGCTCCCGGAATTGCCCTATGATGGGGGTAAAATTCGGCTCAATTCCGTATGCGGTGCAAACCTGAATGCGTCAAACCTTTATAAGGGGGGCATCCGGAACTACCGGGTGGTGGTCCGCCCCGATATGGATCAGGACTGGCTCGATGCGATCCGGGTACGGGTCGCCCTATCTACCGCCCGGGTCGGAATTATCGGGTATCGGGCCCATGGCTTCTTTAACCTGAGTACCGCCGATTTAGCCCTGTACAATCAGCTTGGGGTTCTGGTGGACCACTTTGAACTGGATGAGGTCTTTAATTACCCGGTCCCGGATACTGAGGTGGCCCGCAGGAAGGAGCAGCTTACCAGGGTCTTTGATGTTTCCGGAATAACGAAGGACCAGCTTGATAGGGTGGCAGCCCTCTCCGCAAAACTCGATGCATTCCTCACCGCCAAGCGGCTTACCGCACTGGCTATCCGCTGCTGGCCCGAGTTTGCCGCCACCTATGGGATCAGCCCCTGTGCTGCGATGAGCCTCCTCCAGTCGGAGGACCGGATCCTCGCCTGTGAAGGGGATGTGGAAGGCGCCCTTTCCATGCTGGCCCACCGGGCTGTGGGGGCCGAAACTCCCTTCCTCTTTGACTTTTCCCAGATTGACCTGGAAGAGAATTTTGCCCTCTTCTGGCACTGTGGCGTTGCCCCCTGTAACCTCTGGGATGGCCGCTGTGTCCGGTCTCTGGATACCTATTTTGCCGGCGGCAAGGGGGTTACCGCAGATTTTGTTCTCAAAAGCGGTGATCTTTCTATTCTGCGCCTCGATTCCTGCGATGGGAAATTCAGGATGCTCCTGGATACGGCCCGGGCAGTCCCCATGGATAAGCTCCTTAAGGGTACCTATATGAAGGCTGTCTTTGACCGGAACGTGGCCGATGTGCTAGCCACGGTGGTCAATAACGGCATAGCCCACCATGCGTCGGTCGTCTATGGAACCTATGTAAAACCCTTTGAAATCCTTGCCCACATAGAAGGCTGGGAAATCGTAAAATAAATGTATCATATTTCCGCACCCCCGGAGTGGGGGTAGCGGAGAATTATTGCCGCGGCAATAGGCCGCGCAGCGGCAATAGGCCGCCGAGCGGCAATAGGCCGCTATATGGCAATGAGCCCCCGAGCGGCAATAATTCGCAGCGAGGGGGAGCCGCGTCGGAAAGTGGCCCCCCTCTTCCCGAGCCTATTCTTATGCCTGCCGTATATGGTGCTCCCCCCTTACTATTCTTTTAGTGTTTTCCGGTAATTTTTAAGAGCCGCTTCTCGTCTGCTTCATCACAATGAAAGGTTTGGCCGGCCCGGGACGCCTCCAGGGTCTTTCTCATAAGGGCGAAGGTTTTAGGAGTTATGGGATAGAGGATTGCCAGGATGGTGCCGAGAGCAACGAAGGCCAGGGGGCCGAAGACAAAAATATAACGGATGCCCTGAATTGCTCCGGCGGATTGCTGAGTAGCTCCGGCGGCATAACCGATGCCCTGCAGAAGGAGTCCGAATATCCAGAGTGTTAGGGCCTGCACGAGTTTTCTGCAAAGGGTGAAGACTCCTGCAACAGAGCCCGCCCGTTCAATGTGGTTGGTCAGTTCATCCGCATCGGATGATTCGGGCAGCATGGCCCAGGGCATGGCTACAACGGGGGAAAGTCCCAGGCCGAGCAATGCGGAGGATATAAGAATTAACAGGGTGGGACTTTCCGGTGACAGGGTTACAAAGATGAGGGATACCAGAAATACGATTCCTGCGCCGATTGCATAGGATCGGCCCTTTCCGATACGGTTCGATATGGTAATGTGCAAAGGCAGGGACAATAACTGGAATATCAGCATGGATCCAAGACAGAGGGTGTAAATACTGCCCCGGCCGATGTAGTAGGTAACAAAATATACAAAGGATGCGGAGAGGATATCTAGTGCGGTATAACCCAGCAGGTACATACCGATATGAAGTCTGAAGGACCGGCAGGCTAAAAGGCTTCGCAGATCCTTAAAGGACTGTAGGAGCCCAGCACTCTGTTGGCCGCTGTTCTTATTAACCCTGGCGGTGGGGATGTCCTCTTCCCAGGTTCCTAAAAAGACGATGATCCAGGGAAGCGCATAGAGGAGGCCGAATATAAGTCCCACAAGGAAAAATCCCTGTGAAGGATTATCCTTATAAAGGTTCTTTACGAGAAAGCCCGGTATAGTACCAGCGAGCAGGGCTGAAAGCTGGGAAAAAAGCATCCTCGCTCCAGAAAGCCGGGCCCGTTCACGATAATCACCGCTCATCTCGGTGGGTAAGGATGAGTAGGGGACCATGACGATGGTGTAGACCGTACAAAAGAGGATATAGCTGAACAGGTAATAAACGAAAGTTGCCAGTTGGCTTGGGAATCGGAGGGTGATCCAGAGCATCCAGAAGCTGATGAAAACAGGGACGATGCTTGCGAGGAAGTACACCCGCCGGCGGCCAAAGCGGGACCTGGTACGGTCGGATATGAGCCCCATAAGCGGATCCGAGATGGCGTCCCAGGCTTTCCCGACCATGACCACCAGACCTGCCAGAAAGGGAGAAAGGCCTACCACATCGGTAAGGAAATACATAAACAGGGTTGATATGATTAAAAATGAACCGCCGCCATAAAGGTCTCCCATCCCATAGGAAATGAGGGCTCCAATACCGATCTTTTTTTTCTGTTCCGCCATGCTAGACCTCCTTTATTTGTACGTCTTTATTTGTACTCCCTTATTTGTACTGCACCAGGATGTTTTTTCCACGAATACCTGGATAGGCTCCCTTCTGTATCAGGGGGAGACGTTCAGGGTGGGCTAAAAGCCATTTGTTTTTCATAAAAAGGCACTGGGACTCGGTTCCGGAAATACGCTTTGCCAGAGTTTCCTCCGAAAGGGGGGTATTGGTTCCCCGGGGTAAGACGATAAGGGTTTTAAAACCCTGGTCCGAAAGTCGGCAGGGGGAAAAATGGAGAACCCGGGGATACAGTTCGATACATTCACCGGCCTTTACGTACAGTCCAAGGACCCTGTTTGCATCATAGTGCCAGTTATCATCAATATCTTCCCATTTCCCCAGGAGCAGCATCTGGTCTGTCAGGGCTATTATTACTTCCGGTGATTTATGGTACTCAAGTCCATTTAAGGTCATGTTTGGACCTGCCACATAACCAACCTGAATGTCGGTGTCTCCAAACACCAGGTTATACAGTTCCTTCCCGGGCAGAGCCTCCAGTTCCGGGACCGAGGCAATGTATTTGTTTTCCGGGAGTTCCGAGGGGATTAGGGGTGCAGCTCTTTCGAGCAGTCTATCCATATAGGGATGGACAATAACCCTTCCGTATCCTTTGAAACGTTTATCCTCTACCGAAATAATGGTTAGTTCCGGATTCAGCGTCTCCAGATGCTGTATGGTGCCGTTCCTCATTGGTGGTTTCCTTCCTGGACCGTAATGGCATAGGGTTTGCCTGTGGGCCTGCCTGGATACAGGGCTTCGCATTGTTGGACAGCCCTCTGAAAGAGTTCTGCCCAGGGAGAATCGGCACGATACAGCACCGGCGGCTCTCCTAAAAAGGCCCTCACGGAGCATGCCATACCATGAGGCTCAGGGCTTTCATAGGTTACACCACTCCAGAGGTGCTTCCAGGAGCCCGGTGGTAGGTGCAGCTTCCGTTCATTGCAGGCCGGTTCCAGCACCGGTGCTACAAGGAGGTCCGGACCCAGGAGGTAGTGGTCCTTAAGATGCCAGGCCTCCGGGTCTTTTTCATAGTGGAGAAACAGGGGCCGCAGGACCGGTATACCCTTTTCTGCATTTTCTTTTACAAGAACCTTGAGATAGGGCAGAAGGGTGCGATGCAGGTGTCCCATACGGGCCAGATGGGAGAGGGTTTCTTTGTCACTATCAAACTGCCAGTTGTCCCGGGGGCGGTTTCCCTCATGGCCCCGCATCACCGCCGTCAGGGCAGAAAATTCTGCCCAGCGCATAAAGAGTTCCTTGGTACGTTTCATGCCAAAGAGGGTAGTGTAACCGCCGATATCGCTGTGATGGAGCCCATGGCCCGACATGGCCAGGGACAGGGCTGCCGGAATGACCGAGGGGAGCCCGTCATCTTCGGACCAGTCCACATTCTGGTCGCCGGCCCACATGAGGGGGCACCATTTCTGGGATCCGGGCCCGCCGGCCCGCATAAAATAGACGATCTGTCCCTTTGTTTCAGGGTGTTCCAGGTACCACTCCTGGACTGCCTCATAATTACAGCGTGCCCAGAGGGCGGGCCATTCGTTGTGGGCCAGCTCCGCAGAACGGCCCGAAAAGAGGACCGTATCGGTAGGCAGGTACTCCCCAAAATCGGCCATCCAGCCCGAAAGTCCCAGGGCAAGCAGATTGCGTTTAATGACCCCCTTAAACCAGGCAAAGGCTTCAGGATTGGTAAGGTCTATGATACCCGCAAAAAACTCCCCAAAATCAACCAGGTAGGTGCGGCCTTCACTGGTTCTAGCCAGGTAACCCCGGGGTTCGGCTTCCTTAAACAGGGAATGATCCTGCAAAACATAGGGATTGATGTAACCCAAAAACTTGACCCCTTCGCTGACCCAGGATTTTATGGCCTGGTCAAGCCCGGGATACCGCTCCTTGTCCCACTCCCAGTTCCAGCGGAGCCGCTGGCCGAAACTGGTAATGCGGATACCCTCCCAGTCCTGAGCCCAGATTCCGCTAACGGGAACGCCCGCTTCGCGGGCGGCCCGGAGCTTCTGTTCGCAGATCCCGGTGCCTCCCTGAATCCCGAGAATTACCCCCTCCATGATCCAATCGGGGAGTTCCCCCTGATGGCCAAAAAAAGCGGACTGATCCTGGACCGTTTCGAGCATGCTGGACTGGCTGCCGAACACAAAGCGGCCAGGCAGGTCCCAGAAATAGAGTTCATGATGATCGCTTTCGGAAAAATCAAAGATAGAATAGGCGGAACATTCCGCATAACACCAGAATCTGCGGGAGCTTACAAAGCTGGTCTGGGGGAAAAAGGTCCAGAAGTAGTCGCCCCCCGCACCCTCAGCCACATCGGCAAGCCAGGTAACATAGTTTTTTTTATTCCGGCCTACACCCTGTTCGCTGGTCCAGAGTGGAAAGGACCTGCCCCGGAGGTTAAAATAGCTGAACTGTTCCCCGCAGCCATAGATCCGTTCATCAACCTGGGCTGAAAAATGAAAACGCCACCTGTTAAAGGGCTGTTGGGAAGTATGCTCTGGGTCAGCCTTGCAGGAGAGCACCAGGCGGTCATCAACAATAGCCGCTTCGATGATTAGACTGCAGGAATTATTGCTGAAGCGGATGACAGGGTGGTCCGATCCCGACTGCAAAACTTCCCAGTCCTTTAGACCCACAAGTTCCCTAAGCCGTTCCGAAATGTGAAAATTACCCCGGAACATACGATAATTTGCCTTCCCACGGCCGGCACATACAAAGGGGTGTTCCTCTGAATGCCTGAAGATTTCTATACCCTTAAAAAGTAATTGCAGCGAATTATCTTCAGTAATGACTTGCAGCAGCGTCTGTTCGTTGGTCATTGGCTACTCCATGATTTACTTACATTAAGTAAGTAAATCATGGTTTCACCGGGGCGTCAATCAATTTTTGTGGATTTAAAGAGCAGGGCGGGTCCCGAAGTCAGGCGGGTCTCCGGCAAAGGAATCTCATCGTAGCGGCCCACATTGTTCCAGTAGGTATAGCCAAAATTTCCCGCGTTTTGCACCCCGAGGAGTTCCCTAAGGACATAATCGTTATTGTAGTATTTCCGGTCGTAGGAAACATTCATGTAAAATGCCTGCATGTAGGGCCGTATCACCGCCAGGTTCCGGGCGATTGCCATGGCCCGCAGGGTCCCCAGATTATAAATCCGATAGGGACGCAGTTCTGGCGGGTTGTTGGCGAGGAAGGTCTGCTCAAAGTGGCTGGGATAGTACATGGGGCAGATTGCATCCACATAGCGGGCAAGGACCTCAACCTCCTGTCCAGTACGGGCGCCGGTCCGGTACCAGCCATTTGCTCCATATATATCTATGGAGATGGGAACATTCACATGGCTTCGCACATACCGTAAGAATGAAAGGATCGCACTTTCCATGTCCATCCCCGGATCCCGCCAGCGAAAGCTGGCCTGGTTCAGATTCACCCCGTCGGTGGGGAATCGTATATAATCAAACTGGATTTCATCGAACCCCCGCTCGTGTAGTTCTTTACTAATGGCGGTGATATAATCCCACACTGCTTCCGAATAGGGGTCGACCCATTTTTCGTCATATTCGGTCCTGGTCCCATCCGGGTTCTCATAGTATCCCTGCCAGGGGGCGTTTTGGGACGAATCCCAGACCGCATACTTGCCCCCTTCTTTTTTATAGAGTTCCGGGTCCTTGAATACTACAACCCGGGCCACCAGGTAGGCCCCGTGGGCCTTCATGGTAGACACGAACTGCTCCAGATTTACGGGATTAAAAACCCGACCTTTGGCGGAAATCCCAGGATTCTGAGGACTAAAGCGGAGTCTGCCATAATCATCCTTCATATCAATAACCACCATGTTGAGCTTTTTTGTCTCCAAAATCTGCACATAGCGGTTCAGTGTTTTCTGGTCCAGGGCGTGATTCACCGGAAGATACAAGCCTTCCCGGTTCAATGCGGTTTTTAGGTTGGGTTTGCTGTCGTTCTGCCCATAGGGTTCCTGCAGGAGCCACAGTTCAGAAAGAATGACCGGTACCGCTCCGGAGCTTGCCCAGGTTGATGAGGGGACAAGGGCGGCGGCCAACGGTTTTTCCGTAAGCAGCGCCTCCGCTTTTGTCAGTGTCGCCTGTATCTGATCCGGTTCTGCATTCCAACGGAGTGTATTCTTGTCCTGGGGAATCGTGCCCGCTAGAGGAAATTGGGCAAGTTTACCCTGCTGAACATAGAGGAGCCGGTTATCCAGCCTGATTAGCCCATCCTGGACTTTAAATTCATCACTACCCCTATAAAGCAGATTAAACCGTTTGGCATCCCAATCGAGTTCATAGAGCCGTTCCCGGAAGGTCTGGAGGGCAAAAACCCTGGGTTTACCGGAGGACTGATCCACAAGAATATCCCCCACTTCGTCGGGATTGTCCGTGGTTTCATGCAGCTCAAGTCCCTGGTTCAGGGCTATCCATTTAAGCACGGAGGTCCCTTTCGTCTGAGAAGAACTACCCGAAGAAACACCCGATGCAGCATCAGTTTCACCTAAAGAAAGGGCATAGACCCCATAAATGCCATGGGTTGCAAACACCACCGGTCCGTTCAAATTTGCCACGGCCACAGCTTTAAGACCATTGGTTTTAGCTGGGGGCATTCCGAGGCTTTTCCAGCTTAATCCTCCATCCCGGGAAATAAACACCCCGTCTTTAGATGCGGTGACCAACATGGCCGGGTCCGCAGGATTATATTCCAGATCCTTTAAATCCTGCACCTGTCGGATGAATTGCTTTTTACCCTCCACAATCTCTTTTATGACCTTTACGGGGAGCCCCTGGTTTCGTGCTTCCCAATTAGCCAGGTCCCGAGAAAAGAAAATTCCCTGATCGGTGAGTATGTAGCAGCCCTGGGGCGTGGATACTATTTTTTTAATCAAGCCGCCGGACCAGAGCTCCTCCGGTTTTGCCCTCTCAGAAAGCCTGAAAAGGCCCTGAGCTGTTCCGATCAGCAGGCTCTGATAAGGTCCGGTTTCCTTGACAATGGTCCCTGTGAGACCCGTCTGTGCCTGCAGGGGCAAGGCTGTACATAAACTGAATGTTATAAGAGCAAAAAATTGATGAACATAATGGGGCTTCATGACTGGTACCATATCCTAAAATGGCCGCTTTGTGTAGCGTTATGCCTGTACAAAGGAGATTACCCCTTTTATACTGAACATGAGTGAGGAGGCGTATAATGGGAGATCGGAATAAAAGCGTCACCAAAACGATTGGAATTCTTACCTCCGGCGGGGATTGTCCCGGCCTGAATGCTGCAATCCGTGGGGTCTGCCGGGCTGCCTATGACCGGTACAACATGAGCATCATCGGTATAGCCAATGGTTACCGGGGCCTCATCGATGGGGATGCCCGACTCCTGAAACCCGAAGATTTTTCCGGTATCCTCACCCGGGGCGGCACCATCCTGGGAACCAGCCGGGAAAAGCCCTTTAAATCCCGCAATGGAGAATATGATGCGGATGTGGGGAAAGATAAAGTAGAAATTATTAAGGAAAACTATAAAAAGCTTAATTTAGATTGTCTTGTGGTTTTGGGTGGAAACGGTACCAATACTACTGGTTATTTACTTTCACAGGAAGGTCTTAATGTCATAGGGCTTCCTAAAACCATCGATAACGATATTGTCGGCACTGACATGACCTTCGGTTTTCATTCCGCCGTTTCCATTGCTACGGAAGCCATAGATCGGCTTCATTCTACCGCCCACAGCCATAACCGGGTAATGGTTATTGAACTCATGGGGCACAAGGCTGGCTGGCTAGCCCTCTATGCGGGAGTCGCCGGCGGCGGGGATATCATCCTGATACCTGAAATACCCTATGATATCGATGCAATCGGCCGGCATCTCCTTAAACGGGCCCGGGACGGCAAAAGCTTTTCTATCGTGGTAGTGGCCGAAGGGGCCCAATCGGTAGAAGAGGCTAAGATGGATAAGAAGGAACGAAAAAAGTATCGGGAAAAGACCGCAAAGCCATCCATAGGTTACCGGGTTGCCCGTGAAATTGAAGCCGAAACGGGCATGGAAACCCGGGTAACCGTCCTGGGTTATCTGCAACGGGGGGGCATCCCCAGCGCCTGG
>JAAYUZ010000027.1 GCA_012517385.1 Treponema sp.
AAACCTCATACATCTAAGGTTGCTCTTTCAAAACTCCCTGAGTTTTGAAAGAGCCTCAAATGAATAGGGGGCCAGCAGACAAGGCAGGTGCTGGTCCGTTTTTTTTACCTCCTTTTTATAATTATATTTTTATCTATATTACTTTATAGATAAAACCGCCAAGAGCTTGACGTAGCCCTGAATAGGGAATATCATATCTTTACTATACAGAATCCAATCACACGTACTGTTTCAATTCCGAAGGATCCAAGCTTATTCTAACTCTTGGTCCAGCAGAAGGAGGGCCTTTTCATGGCCATTAAGACTTTTAAGGGTGGCATACATCCGCCCGAGCGAAAAGCGGCCACTACCGGCAAGGTTATTGAGCGTATAGCCCAGCCGAAACAGGTAGTGATTCCTATTAATCAGCATTTCGGAGCTCCGAACAAAGCCCTGGTACAGGTGGGTGATTCGGTGAAACGGGGGCAAAAAATAGCCGATGGAGCAGCCCCGGGTCCTATGACCGTTCCGGTCCATGCTTCTATTTCGGGGGTGGTAAAAAAAATAGAACCCCGTACCCAGTCAAACAACCTGGATGGTCCCTGTATTATTATAGAAGCTAATGGCACGGACGAGACCGATTTCATGCCGCCCCTGGATGCTTTTTCCTGCACAAAAGAAGAGGCCCTCACCAGGATCCGAGAGGCGGGTCTTGTGGGTATGGGCGGCGCAGGCTTCCCGGTCCATGTAAAGTTGAATCCGCCGCCGAATAAGCCCATCAATATTGTGATTGCCAACGGCGCAGAGTGCGAACCCTACTTGACCATCGACGAGGCTACCATGATCGAGTTCCCCCACCTGGTGGTGGAGGGTCTGGCAATCGTCATGAAGATTGTGGGGGTCTCCAAAGGCGTTATCGGTCTTGAAAACAACAAAGCCCGTGCCCTGGGTGCCCTGGAAAAGGCAATCGCCGAACACAGCCACGGCATGGATATTTCGGTACAGCTCCTTAAGACTAAATACCCCCAGGGGGGTGAAAAGATGCTCATCACCGCCATCACCGGAAAGGAAGTACCCTCAGGGGGGCTTCCCATGGATGTTGGTGTGGTGGTACAGAACGTCGGAACCCTCAAAGCCATTGCCGAAGCCTTTATGGAAGGGAAGCCCCTCATCGAGCGGGGTCTCACCATCACCGGCGGCGCCTGCAAAACACCCAAGGATATCATTGCACCCATCGGCACGGTACTTTCTGAAATTCCCGATTCGGAAGTTGAGATTGATGAAAACCGGGTGGTAAAGACAATTTTTGGCGGTCCCATGATGGGCGTGGCGGTGCCCCATATGAATATCCCGGTCCAGAAGAACACCTCCGGGGTGGTGCTTATGACCGCCGAAGAGTATGCCCGGGACACAGACGAAGAAGGGCCCTGCATCCGCTGCGGCCGTTGTATTCGGGCCTGTGCCTGTCGTTTGTCCCCTGTCATCATGAACAATACCCTGAATGCGGGTGAACTGGAACAGGCTGCAAAAATCGGCCTGTTGGATTGTATTGAATGTGGCGCCTGTACCTATGTGTGCCCGGCCCGGATTCAGCTGGTTCAGCGTTTCAGGGTGGGCAAGCAGCTGCTCAGAAATAAACGGGCGAGTCAGCCCAAAGTAAACGCCTAAGGAGAACCTAATATGATACTGGCTTCCAGTCCGCATTTCAGTTCCCCTGTGACGACCCGGCGGCTCATGGGCAATGTGGTCATCGCCCTTACACCGGTAACGTTATTCGGGATTTATCTATATGGCTTCCCGGCCCTGCTGAACATTGTAGTTTCGGTGGCCGCAGCCCTGGCGTCCGATGCGGCTTTCAGGCTTCTTATCGGACAAAAACCCCGCATCGATGACCTTTCGGCGGTGGTAACCGGCCTTCTTTTGGCCCTGGTCTTGCCCCCCTCCACTCCCCTCTGGATGACCGCCCTGGGCGCAATTTTGCGATTGTGGTTGCCAAAGAGTTTTTTGGCGGCATCGGTGCGAATGTGTTTAACCCAGCCCTCATTGGCCGGGCCTTCCTCATCATGAGCTTCCCCGCGGCTATTACCACCTGGCATAAACCGGTGGGCTTTTCCGCACCCCTTACCGATGCGGTTACCACCGCCACGCCGCTCAATATCATCAAATTGGGTGGCAGCATGGCCGCTGTGGGAAAGAGTTTTGTTGACTCAGGCTTTGCCGCCAGCACCGATTATGGTTCGGTGCTGCAAACCCTCTTTTTCGGCACCCGCGCAGGTTGTATCGGGGAATCATCAATACTATTGATTCTTCTTGGGGGACTCTTCCTCATTATAACTAAAACCATGGACTGGCGGGCACCGGTTTCCATGATTGTTACCGCCTTCGTAGCATCCTGGGCCCTTGGGATGGACCCGGTGTTTGGAGTGCTTGCCGGAGGCCTGGTGTTCGGAGCCGTCTTTATGGCCACCGACTATGTAACCGCCCCCCTGACCGCCAAGGGAAAGCTTATTTTTGGCTTTGGGGCGGGTCTTATCACAGTGCTGATCCGGAAATGGGGCGGCTATCCTGAAGGGACCAGCTACGGCATACTCATCATGAATGCGGCCACACCCTTTTTGAACCGTCTTATCCAGAAAAAATACGGCTTTGTCGCTCCGCAGAAGGGGGCTTCCAAATGAAAAACATGGTAAAACTGGGATTCATCATGGCCATCTATGCGACGGTGGCCTGCGTAAGCCTTGCCTTTGTATATACGGGCACCCAGAAGGTTATTGCAGAACGGCAGAAGGCAGACCTGGAAGCGGCTCTGAAGGACCTTTTCCCCCAGGGGGAGACCTTTGAGGAAGTAACGGGGACCCTGCAGAATTCCGATAGCAGTGTCAGTTTTAAGAATGAATATGTTATTAAACAGGCGGGCACTCCCATAGGTATGGCGGTCCGAGCTGTTGGGGCCAGCTATGGCGGCCCTGTTACGGTCCTCGTGGGTGTTGGAGCGGAAGGGAAAATCGCCGGGGTTAAGGTGCTCGAAAATAAGGATACACCCGGACTGGGAGCCAATGCGGCTAATCCAAGCTATTTTGTGGACCGTGCGTCGGGTATTACCTTTTACGGCCAGTTTAAGGGGAAATCTTTGAGTGATCCCTTTGAGGTTAAGGGCGACGTTATTGCCATTACCGCATCTACAATCACCAGTAAAGCCGTGACCAGGGTAGTTAAAACTGCCGGGCAAGCTGCTGGAACCTGGCTTGCTGCCCAGACAGGAGGATCCAAGTGAAGCGTTTCATTCGTATCTTTTCTAACGGACTTATCCGGGAAAATCCCCTGCTCATGTTGATGATCGGACTCTGTTCCGCCCTGGCGGTTACGACTGCTACGGCAAACGGCCTTGGCATGGGGCTTTCCATGACCTTCGTACTCTTGATGTCCGAAATCGTTATAAGCAGTTTCCGTAAGCTTATTCCGGAATCTATCCGGATCCCCATATTTATTATCGTAATTGCGGCCTTTACCACTATTATCGACTATGTGCTTAAGGCCTATTTCCCGGACCTTTCCAAGGCGATGGGTGTCTTTATCCCACTTATTGTAGTTAACTGTATCATCATGGGTCGGGTAGAAGGTTTTGCCTCTAAGAAGCCCTTAAGGGATGCCATTCCAGATGCCCTTGGCATGGGCCTGGGCTATACCTGGGTATTAACCGGTATTTCGGCAATCCGGGAACTTCTGGGAAACGGAACTATCCTGAACATCCGGATTATGCCCGACAGTTACCAGCCTATTCTGTTTTTCGTCCTATCTCCCGGAGGATTCTTCGTATTCGCCCTCTTTATCGCCTTTAATCTCTGGCTTAAATCCCGGCTTAAGCCCCTTGAGGAGGAACAGGCATGACCTTGTTCAAAATCTTTATTTCAGCATTTTTAATAGACAATGTTATTCTGATGCGCTTCCTCGCCCTCTGCCCCTTTATCGGGATGAGCAGCGATGAGGATAAATCGGTTGGTATGGGCCTGGCGGTCATCTTTGTTACCCTGCTCGCAACCTCCGCAACCTGGCCCCTCTATCACTTTGTACTGAAACCCCTGGGGCTTGAGTTCCTGCAGATCCTGGTGTTCATTTTGATAATTGCTGCCCTGGTTCAGCTTGTGGAGTTTTACCTGAAAAAGTCCGCCCCGGCCCTCTATGCATCCATGGGGATTTACCTTGCCCTGATTACGACCAACTGTGCCATTCTGGCCGTAACCTTTGATAACATCAGCAAGGGGTATAACTTCGCCGAATCCCTCGTATATGCCTTTGGGGTGGCCTCGGGCTTCATGCTGTCCCTGCTCCTCCTTGCGGGAGTACGAAACAGAATTAAAACCAGCCCGATTCCAGCCTTCTTGAAGGGAACACCCATACTCTTTGTGGCTGCCTCCCTCCTGTCCATGGCCTTTATGGGCTTTTCCGGTCTGGTTAAATAGGGGGAGATACCATGACTATTGTGTTGATTACCGCTGTTTTTGCTGTCCTGCTGGCTTTTACGGTTGGACTTTTGCTTGGATTTTTTAAAGAGGTGTTCGCTGTCGAAGTGGACCCCATGGTAGCCAAGGTTCGGGAAGCCCTGCCTGGGGCAAACTGCGGTGCCTGTGGCTTTCCCGGCTGTGATGGCTATGCCGCAGCAGTTGCGGGCCGCACCACGGAAGTGAACCGCTGTGCCCCCGGCGGCAAGTCGGTGGCTGAAGCCCTGGCCCAGCTCATGGGCGTGAACGCCTCCGCAGAGGATGTGGTTGCGGTTCTGGCCTGTCAGGGCTCCAAGGAACATGCTCCTGCCAAGGGTGAATATGTGGGGGTAAAAACCTGCCGGGCGGCAAAACTGTCCGCCGGGGGCACCAAGCTCTGCGCCTGGGGCTGTCTTGGCTATGGTGACTGTGTGGCGGTCTGTCAGTTCGATGCCCTCCATATGGGTGAGGATGGACTGCCCCATGTGGACTACGACAAATGCACCGGATGCGGAAAATGTATTGCCGAATGTCCCCAGCAGATCCTTAAAAAGGTTCCCAAGGATCGTGTCGGTTCCATGGTCATCTGTTCTAACCGGAATCCCATAAAGCCTATGGTTAAAAAGACCTGTGCAGTGGGTTGTATTAAATGCGAGATCTGTGTAAAAAACTGCCCGGAAAAGTGCATCACCATGGTGAACGGAATCCCGGAGGTGGATTACAGCAAGTGTACATCCTGCGGTGTCTGTGTTGAAAAATGCCCCACCAAGGTATTCAAGATGCTCCAGTATGATGTGATTGTAGGAGATACCATCGGCCAGAAGCGGCCTGCCAAGGAAGCGGTAACGGAAGAAAGTAAGAGCTAGTTTCGTTGCGTTATCAACCTGAGCCCGGCGGAGGAACATGCGCCCCTGCCGGGCATTTTTATAAGCTTTTTTATCTCCCTTCTTTTATGTTATCCCGCCTTGAGACCCGTAGAACCCCTCGGTATACTTGTGTTCATGGTTACCCATGAAGTGATTCTAAGCTGGCTGTTAAACCTGGAGAGCCTCACTATTTTTCGCGGCATCCAAAAACATGAAGGCATACAAAAACTTGCCCGTCTCTGCGAACTGCTCCTGCCCATCCTTGAACGGGGGAATACACAGGTTTCTATTGATGAAAAGCGGCTCCTTTCCAGGACCTGGGGGGATTTTATAGCGACCCTGCTCAAGGAACTGGATCACGCTCTGGTTGGCGATCTGAAAGTCACCCTGGATGGCGCACCAGCGGATTTGAGCCTCTACAACCTCATTGCCCATCAGGTCCTTAAGGATGAAAACCCTCTGACCCTGAGCATGGAACGCACCTTGCCGGAGGACATACCGGACACACTGAAAAACCTTGCTTACCTGGACCTGGAATTGTTGTACCGGATGAGCCAGCTGGACCTTGCATCCCTAGGTGAAACCCTTGGAGACATCACGGGCATAGTTTGTCATTTGCCTCTCCAGATGCATTTACCGGCTCCAAAATATGCCCTTCCCCTCCTTAAGCCTGACCAGAACTGGGTGAATGCATTACATGAACTAGGCCGCTGGATTCATTCCCATGGGGCTGGGATCCTGGGCCAGCATCATGCCTTTATCTGGAAACATGTTTCGGCAAAATCCGATGATGCCTCTGGCAGCCGGGCTCTCCATCCCGTGCTTAATGCGGATCCGATCTCGCTGCAAGACCTGTCCGGTTATGAGGCTCAGCGGGCGGTTGTTCTGGATAATACCCGCCGCTTTATGGAGGGAAAGCCCGCCAATAACCTGCTCCTCTATGGCGACCGGGGAACAGGAAAATCCGCCACCGTAAAGGCGGTATGCCGGGCCTTTGCAGACCAGGGCCTTAAATTGATAGAGGTCAGAAAGCGGGACCTATTACATTTTGAAGCTATTGCGGAAACCCTCTCCCACCGGGGCCTCCGTTTTGTCCTTTTTATAGACGATCTTTCCTTTGAAGAAACCGATGATACCTTTACGGGTCTTAAGGCCCTGCTCGAAGGAGGTCTGGAACGCCGGCCCACCAACATGGTGATCTATGCAACCAGCAATCGGCGGCACCTGGTTAAGGAACGGTTCGCTGACCGGCCTACTACGGCCATGGCAGCGGAAGCGATAGAAACCGGTGATGTCCGAGCCTTTGACACCATGCAGGAACAGCTGTCTCTTGCGGACCGATTTGGCGTTACCGTAGTCTTTACTGCGCCTACCCAGGATGAATACCTGTCAATTGCGGAGGCTATTGCAGAACGGCGGGGCATGTTACCAAGTGGAGCAGACCGGACCCAATTCCGCGCAAATGCCCTCCGCTGGGAACGCTGGTTTAACGGTCGTTCTCCCCGAACCGCCCAGCAGTACGTTGATTGGTTAGCCGGCGGCGAAGGCTTCCCCTGGGAATAAACAGAATTGGAAAAGCAACATTAAACAACAGAATGAACCAATGTATTATGGAAATTTCTTAGTAATTCACTCATATATTGACAACTATAAAAATATTTCATAATATTGCAACAATTCTCAAATACCTGAACCTTTGATCTATTTGCGGATTATACATCAGGAGGCATAGGATGGCTGAAAAGAAAATAGGTTTCTTTGCAAAATATCTTTCCCTATGGGTTGCCCTTTGTATCGGACTGGGAGTAGCTATAGGGGTATTATTTCCCCTGGTCCCGGAATTTCTCGGACGCTTTGAATATGCCCGGGTGTCTATTCCTGTGGCGATACTGATCTGGTTAATGATTTATCCCATGATGCTTAAGGTGGATTTTAAAAGCATTGTAAATGCGGGAAAGAAACCGAAGGGGCTGCTCATAACCCTTGTAGTAAATTGGCTTATTAAACCCTTTACGATGTATCTTTTTGCATGGCTTTTCTTAAAGGTTATTTTTAAGCCCCTTATACCGGACAATCTCAGTACCGAATATATTGCCGGTGCGGTTTTACTTGGAGCTGCTCCCTGTACGGCCATGGTTTTCGTCTGGAGCTACCTCTCCGATGGGGACCCGGGTTATACGGTAGTTCAGGTTGCGGTTAACGACCTCATAATACTCTTCGCATTCACTCCGATAGTTGCATTTCTCCTGGGAGTATCCAATGTACAGGTACCCTTGGATACACTGCTGCTTTCGGTGCTGCTCTTTGTAGTCATTCCCCTGGGGCTGGGATATCTTACCCGTTCAGTGCTGGTAAAACGCCGTGGGATTGTATGGTTTGAAGGGACCTTTTTGAACTATTTTAATGGGATAACAGAAGCGGGTCTGTTGTTAACCCTGGTAATTCTTTTCTCCTTTCAGGGAAAAACGATACTTTCAAATCCCCTTTCCATCCTGCTAATCGCAATTCCCTTAGTTATTCAAACCTATTTTATATTCTTTATCGGGTTTGGCGCATCAAAGTTGCTGAAAGTTCCCTATGAAATCGCCGCTCCTTCTGGCATGATTGGAGCGTCAAATTTTTTTGAACTTTCCGTTGCGGTTGCCATTAGCCTTTTCGGACTTTCATCAGGGGCAGCCCTTGCCACCGTTGTGGGTGTTCTGGTTGAAGTTCCCGTTATGTTAAGCCTTGTACATATTGCCCGGTCCATGCGCAATAGTTTTGAAGGTACATCGGAAACTCAGACAGAGGAAGAGGAAGAAGAAGTAGTATAAACAGGATAATCAAAAGGCGCCCCCAGGGGCGCCAGTTCTATATAAAACGTTCCCTGCAGGGAACGCACCAGGCTGCGGACAAATTACGGTCCCCAGCTTTTTTAATTATATGCTGAACTGGATTGATGTGCAAGTGGCACACAGCCCACGATACACCCTGAATCATTTCTAATCGTTAATGCTCCTGTTCGATTTCCCGGTTAATCTTTCCATAGTTATCTTCACAATGGCAGTGCGCTGAACTACCGTATCCGGTATATTTTCCGTACTGTCTCCAAATTTTTTATTCAATGCACTAAGGACCGAACGTTTTTGGCCCTGATCTGTCAGTACCGAGCTTGTTCCCCATCCGATAACCGATTCATAGCGGGTGGTGCAATGGGCCCCACCAGCGCCTGGTTCGATTTCATGGACTCCGGTCACCTCAAAACAAACCTGTGGATTAGTTTTTAATATATCTATCTTTCGGCCCTCTAAGGCAGAATGCACATACAGAACATCATCAATACGCACAAAATTAAGAGGCACCACATAGACCTCTTTTCCGTCCCAGAGCCCCAGATGCAGCACATCAGCTCCATCGAGAATTGCGAGTAATTGGGAATGATCCCTGAGCTCCCGATCTTTTCTTCTCATGATTGTAACTCCCCTCTCATCAGTTCAATTGAACCAGTCTTTGTTTGGCATATTCTAAATGTAAAAATACTGCAAGAGGTTTTTACAAAAACCTCATATCACTAAATCTGTGAACCGGAATACTCGGATAGATCAAAAAGTGCGGACTGAAATCCTTTTGCGGCAAGGTAGGATGCAAGCTGTGATATTCTGTCCTTTCGGATGGTACATACCAGCTCATAGCTGCAGCCCGCCGCAGCGGCTTGCACCACATGGTCGACTAAACGATTTACCAGGGGCCAGAGCCCCCGTTGCTGGTCCAGTTCGAGCTTGCCCAGTTCATCAATATATACATGAATTGAACGATACGATTCTGCATATTCCAGAACAGGGGTGAGCCATAGCTCAAGATTTTCAAAGGCTGCAGGATCAAACTGGTACGGACCGAGAGTAATCGGCTCAGGAACCTGAAATTCACCAATACTCCTGCAGAGAGCCTGCCTGAAAAAACTGATCGGGCCCCCAGGCAGATGGTAAAAGGCTTCGATATCAAAGCCAGGAGCCTTGCCATCCCTGCGCTGGCCAACCTGAACCTGAGAAATCAGCACAGAAAGGGAAGCCGGAGCCTGATTTGATTCTATCAGGTTGATGAACGAACGGAAGGCTTCCCGCCTGAGCAGGGTAGTTTTTCCAGAACCTGGAGCCCCGGAAATACGCCTGACGGAGGATTGAAGGGGCCTTGTTTCCACTGGCCCTGGGTGCACCCTTGCATCTGGGTACGGCTTATTTTCGGAAGATCGTGAAAGAGTAAGGGCAGTGATATATGTTTCCAGGTTATCCACATCGTGAATGACCCCCTGGTCCCATGTATCGATGGTCCTTATATTACATTGGCTCAGCAGGGGCTTTAAGGAGTCTCCCTCCGGCGCTTTCTGCAAGAGGGGGATCGCCGATGCGGAAAACAGCACCGGATGACCGGGCTGTTTTGCTTGCCCTTTATTGTTTAAATAGAGGGGACGCAGGACCGTAACTTGGTCCTCACTATCTATTAAAGGTCTGTTTGCAAAGAGAGATCTGTACCAGCGGGAACTAATCAGGGGCATGTCCCCGTGGGCAACAAAAAACCATGGGGTTTGAACATAGGGAAGCCCGGCCTGCACGGAAGAGATCATTCCTGTTTCCCATCGGTTATTTCGCACAACACAGACATTCGGCCAGGGGGCAAAACGTTCTTCCAATTCAGCGCCCCGAAAACCGGTGACCAGGATGACACGGCAGCCCGCTGAGAGGGCAGATTGTACCGCCGCATCTACAAGCCAGTTTTCATGGGATGGAAAAATTGGCCAATCTGGCGGTTGGGCTCTTACAGCAAATGGAACTGAGGGAGAACCGTTCCAGCCAGGGTGAAACCAGGGAAGACTGAGCTTCCATTCGCCCATACGCCGGGATGCGCCGGCCGCACAGATAATACAATCCGCCAGAGGCACCGGAGGTTCATCAATCTGGTTGCTTTTTATGTATTCGTCGTTCATACTGTACATCTACTCTATCATGAGATATTTACAAAAGTCTGTTATTTTTGAAAATATCTCTTATGTTAGAATAATAAGAATTCTGCATGTACAGCTACAAAGGGGATATGTACCATGAAAATTGCACGCATTTGGGCTGATGATGCCGGTGAATCCCACTATGAAGATCTGGAGATCGCATATACCACAGAAAACCCGCTGGGCAGAATGTCAGACCCGCTTCCCGTTACTTCCATGATTTTACGGGAAAATGAACCGGGTTACGATTATGACTGGCACACCGCACCACGCAGACAATACATTGTTATGCTGGCAGGATTTGTTGAAATTCAGGTTTCAGATGGAGAAACCAGGACTTTCGGCTCCGGTGAAATTGTCCTTGTGGAGGACACCACCGGCAAGGGCCATAAATCCCGGTCCCCGGACGGAAAACCCCGGAAATCAATTTTCCTTCCCCTGCCCTGATGGGCACATGTTTCTATGTATTTCGTTTATATGCTGCTTTAAGCCTCTGACAGACTCCGGCAGCCTTTAGCCTTGGCCTTTTCGTCGTCTGAAGATACATAAAAAAAGGCTGTCCGGCAGAACCGAACAGCCAAGAAAGCGATCAGCCCTCTGACCCGGTTGCATCCTTTGGACGAAGGATAAGATTAAGCACTACACCGAAGATGGCCGACAGACCAAGACCAGAAAGATTAATCGGACCAAGCTTAAAGGTTGCTCCACCAAGACCAAGAACCAGCATGGTAGCGGTGATGATGAGTACCTTGGGATTAGACAGATTAACCTTAGCATCTACCATGTTCTTGATACCGATAGAAGAAATCATACCAAAGAGCAGGATAGAAATACCACCGATAACTGGAGCAGGGATGGTTCCAATAAGGGCAGTAAATTTGGGAACCAGCGAAAGCAGAATAGCGAAGATTGCTGCTATTCTCATAATGATAGGATTATAAGCGCCGGTAAGCGCAACAGCACCGGTGTTTTCTGAATAGGTGGTATTTGCAGGACCACCGATGAGGGCTGCAAGGGACGTTGCAAGACCATCACCAATCAGGGTTCGATGTATGCCGGGATCCTTAATAAAGTCTTTACCAACCACATTTCCGATTGCCAG
>JAAYUZ010000193.1 GCA_012517385.1 Treponema sp.
GCCAAAAAGTTCGAGAAAGCTTCGGAAATGGAAGAAGCATTGGCCTCGCTTAACCAGTCGAATATCAGCATTGAGATCCCGGTTTCCGAAAACGAAATGGACCTCGAATTCGAAAAAACACAGAAAATTCTGACAAAATTAAACGAAGAAGCACTCAAGCGTAAAGAATCACTCGAATCGGGAGCTGAGGACAAAATGACCGACATGTATATCAACAACATTAACGGTCAGTATCTGCGTGAACAAAGCCGGAACCGGATGCTGATCATTATCAGTGCAGGTTTGGGAACCCTGTTGCTGGGTATGTTGTTCCTGTATACTCGACTAAAGCGAAAAGCCTGATGACGTTTTGCTGATAACCTTTCTCCAACCCAAAAATCCTAAAAACAAAACCCACACCGGTTTGTGGAGAATAGGGGAGTCGAACCCCTGACCTATTGCATGCCATGCAATCGCTCTAGCCAACTGAGCTAATTCCCCGTTTAATGGCACTATATCATTAATATATATTAAAAATCAAGACCAGGGAATTCTTGACATAGTTAAAAAAAAAACTATTGTTGAGGTATGATTGCCTTGTTTACCAGCCTGTTTTTAATAATTTTTGTAGGACTTCATGTATTTTTAATGATCGGACTCTTAGTAGAATATAGAAGAAACCAAATTTCTGCCACAAATGAAGCACTTATACCGGTTTCCATAATCATACCAGTTCACAATGAAGCTGGCCGTATTAAACCGCTTCTGGAATCGCTTCTCACTATGGACTATCCCTTTGTTCAGCTCATTTTTGTTGATGACCGATCAACCGATGAAACGGTCCAGCTGATCTATAACTTTAAAAAACAGTTTGAATTTGGGAACCGTACCTGTCAAATCATACAACTTACTGAAAATCCTGGACCAAATTATAAGCAATTTGCTCTGACCCATGGGTTTAAAGCAGCAACAGGTGAGATTGTACTACTGACCGATGCGGACTGTGAATTGCCCCGGAGCTGGATTTACGGAATGGTAAAACGGATGACTGGATCGAATACGGGAGTACTGATCGGGCCGGTTTTCAAAAAGATACCTCAAAATACTTTACTCTATAAAAGCCAAGCCTTCGATCACGCTATTCGGTATATGTATCTCGCGGCCAGCATCGGGCTCGGAGCTGCAGGGGGCGGTTTTGGAAATAATATGGCTGTTCGAAAATCACCTTTAGATGAGATAGGTGGGTATGGCGCAGTGCCGATCAGCGTTACTGAGGATGCGTCATTAATTTCGTTTATACAGAATAGGACTTCTTATAAAATCAGAGCTGGTTTGGGTTCTGATATCCAAATAATGACCGAGACTGAACAGGGCTGGCCCTCCTTTATCATTCAGGCGGTTAGATGGACCAAAGGCGGTATTTTTAGTCCTGATTTGAAAACCAGACTTTCATTTACATTCTTAATGGGAATGATTTCACTCGGTATTCTTGCTATTCCCCTGGCGTTATTGCAGCCACAATTCTTGCCTTTACCGCTTGCGGTTTTTTCTGCCATGTTGATGAACACCCTTGCAGTCTTAAGCATTGCTGGTAATGCTTTACAATCCTTGACCCCTATCGATTTAATTATTCAGCTTTTTCTTACTCCCGTTTTTAATACCCTTTTTACTCTTTTAACCATTTTCCGGATTCCTGTTTATTGGAAGGGAAAAAAAGTATAAAAAAAGCTTGCCAAAGGCTCCATGCTATGTTATACAGGATGTATCTATGTATAGAAACATAAAAGGAGCAAGCCATGTCTGTTCATGATAAAAAACCCTATGGACCAATCCGGGTGGTGCTTTCGGAAGATGAGATGCCCCGTCAGTGGTATAATCTGGCGGCAGATTTTAAGACCCCCATGCTGCCGCCTCTGGGGCCCGATGGAAAGCCCGTTACTCCGGATATGCTCTCGGCTATTTTTCCTGCCCCTCTTATTGAACAGGAGGTGTCCCAGGAACGCTGGATTGATATTCCCGAACCGGTGCTGGAAATCCTCGCCCGCTGGCGGCCCTCTCCGCTCCATCGGGCGGTGGCTCTGGAACGGGCCCTGGGAACTCCGGCGAGGATTTACTTTAAAAATGAAAGCGTGTCCCCCGCTGGAAGTCATAAACCAAATACAGCGGTAGCTCAGGCTTACTATAACAAGATTTCGGGTGTTAAAAAGCTGACTACTGAAACCGGGGCAGGCCAATGGGGAAGTGCGCTAGCATTTTCCTGCTCCCTTATGGGAATGGAATGCAAAATTTATATGGTTAAGGTCAGTTTTGAACAGAAACCCTTCCGTAAGTTGATGATGCAGACCTGGGGTGGCACCTGTATCCCCAGTCCGAGTCCTTATACGGAAGCAGGCCGTTCGGTCCTTGCAAAGGACCCTGATTGTCCAGGCAGTCTGGCCATAGCCATCAGTGAAGCGGTTGAGGAGGCGGTGACCGATAAAACTGGTTCGACCAAGTATGCCCTCGGGTCAGTGCTGAACCATGTCATGCTGCATCAGACTATTATCGGTCAGGAGGTAAAGGCTCAGCTGGCAAAAATTGGCGAGCGCACCCCCGATTCGGTAATCGCCTGTGTGGGCGGCGGCTCTAATTTTGCGGGACTTGCCTTCCCCTTTGTGAAGGACAAGATTGAAGGCGCAAATATTGATATTATTGCCGTAGAACCTGCTTCCTGCCCGACCCTGACAAAGGGTGTTTTTGCCTATGATCTGGGTGATATGTCCGGAATGACCCCTCTCTTGCCGATGCACACTCTGGGCCACGAATTTATCGCCCCCACTATACATGCAGGGGGCCTCAGGTATCATGGTATGGCACCCCTGGTTTCCAAAGCAGTTCTGGACGGCCTCGTGGAACCCCGCTCGGTTCATCAACTTGAATGCTATGAAGCGGCGGTCACCTTTGCACGGACCGAAGGTATCATCGCTGCTCCCGAATCCAGTCACGCCATTGCGATGGCTATTCGTGAAGCAAAACAGGCAAAAGAAGAGGGAAAAGAAAAGGTCATTGTCTTTGGTCTATCTGGCCACGGGCTCATGGATCTGGCGGGCTACGAAAAATACTTTGCGGGTCAGCTGAGAGATTACGAATTCTCCGGAGAAGATCTGAATAATTCATTAAAATGTATCGAAGGCTTTCCGAAGCCACCTGCCGCGGTTGCGCGTTAAAAGTCTTATATGATACAACAGCAGGGTATGAAACCTTTCTATCCTGCTGTTGTAGTTTGTTCTCTACTCTTGTTATCCTGTGCCACAAATCCAGAGGTGCCCAGGATGCAGACAGAGATAAGTGGTCCTTTTATTTTCCATCATCTGTCTGAACAAAAGAGCACCTTGGAAGCTCTGGCTCAAGCCTTGTATTCCGCTGAGAAAACTGCTTCAGAGTTTTTTGAAACCGATTTTGATGTTACCGACATATATGTGTATCCCGATCATAGTATGTTTAAAACCAGAAAATATGGGCTTATTGGGAGCTTCTTAAGTTTAGATTGGTATATCGGGGATAACATTGGAGCGAAGGTCCTGATCCTCTCGCCGGATCATCCAACGAAGGTTCATGATTTCACGAGTATTGTTGGTGCAATCGGCCATGAATTTATTCATACGGTGATATATCGGCTCTATCCTCACTGCCCTCTCTGGCTCAATGAAGGCATGGCCTTATACCTTACCAACGGAAGAAGGGGAGCGGACATTCATCAATCTATGGAATTCCCTCCAGAAAAAATTCTTACCTCAGGGAATCCGCTCTATTTTGCCAACCATAATGGGTATAGCTTTGCGGATACTTTTATTCAGTACCTTATTGATACCTATGGCAAAGAGGCTCTTTTAGCTTTATTAAGAGAAGGCAACTACGATAAAGCATTGGGCCTTTCACGGTCCCAAGTTTATCAGGATTGGAAAGCCTGGGTTCAAGGTCGGTTCAATGGCTGATGTAGACCTGGGGTGGTTTACCGGACTTAAGGATCGGGACCTGCGGCGGGATCGTATCATTATTGCCGAAGGGCGGCTTGTAGCGGAACGGACCGCTGCGGTTTGTGAGCCCCTGGGAATTCTTTGTCTCCCCGCAGCTCTGAGCGATGCGGAAGCCATAAGCCAGGGCAGAATTCCAATTCGGGTGATGAATGAGGCGGAGATTGGTAAACTAACAGGCTTTCCCTTTCACCGGGGCTTACTGCTTGCAGCCTGGCGGCCAGAAATTCCTGGTATTTGTGATGAAACGGTCCTGGATTCTCCGCTTATTTCATCCGGCAGGCGTCTTGTGGTTTTGCCCCATATCACGGATCCAGAAAATTTAGGCGCAATTATAAGAACTGCCGCAGCTCTGGGTTGGGATGGGGTCCTCCTGGGTTCTGGCTCAGCCGATCCCTTTAGCCGCCGGGTGCTCCGCTGTTCCATGGCCGCGGTTTTTGCCCTCCCGTTATATGCCTTTGCAACTGTCCATGAACTGGAATTACTTAAAACGAAAGGCTGGGAACTCTGGGCTGCCATGCTTCATCCGGAAGCAAGGGAACCAGAAGCTCTTGGTTCAGTTGCAAAACTTGGGGTCATACTTGGTAATGAACGATTTGGGATTGAGCCTGCATTGCAAAGGCTTTGTTCACATCTGGTAGCCATTCCCCAGGCCCGGTCTGATGTGGATGGGGTGGACTCTTTGAATGTGGCTGCTGCCGCAGCGATACTGCTCTGGGAAGGGCGGCGGCTATAGTACTTAGATTCTAATGGCAGGAGTTTTTTAATGCTCCATTTACCGCATCGGACAATTCTTGAGCAGTAAAGGGTTTTGAAAGAATACAGGCTGCACCGAATTGCTGGGCCAGTTTTTTTACTGGTAAAAGGTCGGTTCTGACCTTTCCGGACATTACAATTACAGAAATATTGGGATACCTGTTTCGGATATCCATAAGGTACTCAAGCCCACCCTGGCCAGGTAATACAATATCCAACAAAATGAGGTCGATAGCAGTGGATGCTAAATACCGTTCAGCCTGCAGGGTGTCCAGTGCTTTAAGAATACTGTGTCCGTTCCGTTTCAAAATTGCCTCGGCCACATCCTGAATGGTGCTGTCATCGTCTATAATCAGTATGGTACCCATGTTCCCCTGCCTTACTCAGTGTCCTTCCCGGCCAGTATAGCATACAGTCTGTCCAGGTCTTCCATAGAATAATAATCGATTCGTATGGTTCCTCGTTTCAAGCCCCCTGAAATGGATACCTTGGTACCGAGAACATCGATGAAACGCTGTTCAATAGCCAACAGTTCCGGTGATTTTTCATGGACCTTCTCTGTTTCTTTTGGCTTGTCCGCTGCGCGGATACCGCCGTTCAATTCCTGGGCAAATTTCTCCGCTTCCCGGACCGATATGGCCTCTGCCACAATTTTGCCAAAAAGAACCCGTTGGTCCGCAGGGTTAACCACCGATAGGATAGCACGGGCATGGCCGCTTGTCAGTTGCTGTGATGCAAGGGCGTTCTGCATGTCTTCGGGGAGTTTTAAGAGCCGCAGGGCATTGGCCACGGTGGAACGGTTTTTGCCGACCCGGGCGGCAACTTCGTCCTGGGAGAGTCCGGTCAATTCCATCAGCCGTTTATAAGCCTGGGCTTCTTCGATTGGATTCAGGTCAGAACGCTGAACGTTTTCGATAAGGGCAACTTCCAGACGGCGTTCATCAGAATAGTTCCGGATAATGGCGGGCACTTCACGGAGCCCCGCAAGTCGCGCAGCACGGCTCCGGCGTTCACCCGCAACGATGATATAATTACCATCGGAGGTTTCTTCCACGATGATGGGCTGAATGATCCCGTGTTCTCGGATGGAGGCTGCCAGTTCATGGAGGGATGCTTCATCAAATACTTTCCGGGGCTGATTCGGATTTGCCTTAAGTTTTTCCAGGGGAATGCGGACTTCCCCCTGAGGTGCGTTTTCCGGCCGGGTTTCATCGGCGCTTGTCCCTGCAAGGAGGGCATCTAGTCCCTTTCCTAGTCCATATTTAGCGGCCATGGTTCAGTACCTCCTCGGCAAGACTCTTGTAGCTCCGGGCTCCAACACAGAGGGCATCATATTGGGAGATGGGGATGCCATGGGATGGGGCTTCGGAAAGTCGGACATTCCGGGGAATGATGGTCTTAAAAACCCGATCTTTAAAGTATGCCGTTACCTGCCGTACCACATCCTGGGCCAGCTTGGTCCGCTGATCGTACATGGTAAAGAAAATGCCTCCAATTTCTAAATGCGGGTTTAAGCTCTTCTGGATGCGTTTAATAGTCTGTAACAACAGTGAAAGTCCTTCCAAGGCAAAGTATTCACATTGAAGTGGTATGAGAACCCCATCGGCAGCAACCATACCGTTTAAGGTAAGGATACCCAGTGATGGAGGGCAATCAATCAAAATATAATCATATTGGTCTCGCAAGCCCTCTAATGCACGTTTTAGATAAAAATCCCTATCTTCCTGCTCAACTAATTCTACTGCAGCACCGGAAAGGTCGATAGAGGCCGGAATGACAAAAAGATTCCGTACAGAGGTTTCCTGAATTACCTCTGCCGGGCTGTTCTTCCCTGAAATAAGTTCATAAATACCAGGTTTTTTACCATCGGCCCCAATCCCGCTGGTAAGATTGGCCTGGGAATCAAAATCAACTAAAAGCACCCGTTGCCCAGCCTCTGCAAGATAGGCCCCAATATTGATGGCTGAAGTAGTCTTACCTACGCCACCTTTCTGATTTACAAATACAAAAATCCGTCCCATTATGGTATCCAGTATATCATGGTAAAGATAAAAATTGCTATTGAATAGTGACCTAGATGCGGGTATTCTTCAAGTACGGAGGGGAATAATGGTTCATGCGATTAATGGCCTCGTACCAAAAATTCATCAGTCTGTCTTTATAGCCTGGAATGCGGAGGTTGCCGGAGCGGTGCGGCTTGCAAAGGATGTGTCCATCTGGTTTTCTGTGACCCTGCGGGCCGATATTGCCCCTATAGAAATAGGTGAAGGGAGCAATATTCAGGATGGGTCGGTGGTACATGTGGATACGAATGCTCCTACCATTGTGGGGCGAAATGTTACGGTTGGACACCGGGCGATTCTTCATTCCTGTGTAATCGGCGATGACGCTCTTATCGGGATGGGCGCTATTATCCTGAATGGAGCTGAAATTGGTGCTGAATCGATTGTTGGAGCCGGAGCCCTGGTTACCCAGGGTAAGAAGTTCCCTCCCCGTTCTCTGATACTTGGATCTCCTGCGAAATTTGTTCGGGAACTTACGGTAGATGAAATTGCGGATATTAAGCAAAATGCGGCACATTATAGGGAGCTGGCTCTCCTGGCAAAAGAACATTACATCGAAGAATGATGGAGCACCAATGACCTTTCTTGATATTATTGAACACCTTCCGGCCCATGTTATCAACAAAGGGTCGGATTTTCCCGGTAAACCCCTTGAGCATGTAGTCGCCAGCGATCTCATGAGCGATGTCCTTGTCACAGACCTGGAAAACGCCCTTATTGTTACATCCCTTGCCTCAGAGCAGACCATTCGTACCGCCGATATTGTAGGAGCCAGGGGGGTGCTCCTGGTGAACGATAAGAATCCCCAACCGGCGATGAAAAAGGTTGCGGAAGAACAGCATATCACCGTTCTCTCTACGCCCCTTTCCATGTTTCAGGCCTGTGTTGCCCTGGGTAAACTACTAGAACAGGGAGCCTCCAATGAATGAGATTACTTTATTGGCCCTCGATCTGGATGATACCCTCTTACGGGAAGATTTAACCATTTCTTTTCATACTAAAAATGTATTAAAAAGGGTAGAAGAAGCGGGAATCATCGTGGTTCTTGCCTCAGGCCGTTCTCCCAAAGCAATGGAGCGCTATGCCCGAGATCTGGGTCTGCATAAGCGGCCTGGATACCTGGTATGCAATAACGGAACCACCATTCAGGAAAGTCATACCGGTACTATTGTAAAGGAGTTTTTCCTTCCCATAGAAGCGTCCCTTGCGGTGTTTGACCTGGTAGATGCGGAGGGTTTCCCGGTACAGATCTATGAGGATGGTACAATTTATGTGTCCCGCCGGAATGAATATGCGGATATAGATCAAAAACTGACCGGGCTTCGCCAGGTGGTGGTTGATAATTTCAGGAGTTTTCTTGCCGCAGGAACCCAGAAAATGGTGATACCCGGCGATCCTGCCCTGCTTAAGCCCCTGGAAGTGCTCCTTAAGACCTTTATTGGAGACCGGGTAACCATCTTTACCAGTAAGCCCTATTTCCTTGAGATCCTCCCGCCAGCCACAGGGAAAGGAGAGGCCCTGGCGGTGGTTGCCCAGATGCTTGGCATTGACCGGAATCAGGTTATGGCTATCGGGGACAGCATGAATGATGAAAGCATGATCCGCTGGGCCGGTTATGGGGTTGCCATGCTGAATGGAGATCCAAGGATCAAGGCAATAGCAAAGGCTGTAACCGGTCGGACCAACGAAGAGGATGGGGTAGCGGATTTTGTAGAACAGCATCTGTTAAAAGGAAAGGCCCATGCAGGATGATATTCCCATCAACACCATCGATTCCCCTACAGTAATCCTTGAGCTGATTTACCGGCTTAAAATAAAGGATGTGATGACCACGGCCCTCATTACAGCAAAACGGACCGATACACTCAGGCATATCCAGGCTCTTATGAAGGAAAACTATATTACCGGCGTACCCATAGCAGAGGACCAGCGACTATTGGGAATCGTTTCTATAGATGATATCGTTACAGCACTGGATAAAGGGTATATTGATGATGTGGCAGAAAAGCGGATGACCCGAAACGTCATTGTGTTGGAAGATGATATGCCCCTCTCTTTTGCAATTTCCTATTTAAATAAATACCGTTATGGCCGTTTCCCCGTGCTGAACAAGGCCAGGGAACTGATGGGGATTATCACCTCCAAGGATGTCATCCGTACCCTGTTAGTAGAGATTAACCGGGAAGTCCTGCGGCTTGAAAAAAAACAATCCCATACCACCCCTGAGGACTCTGCTGTCAGGGAATTACAATTCACCACTACCCGTTATGATTTTGAGGGAGCAGGACACGCCTCTACGGAGATTAAAAAGGCACTTAAAGAATTAAATCTGGACCCGAAACTGATCCGCCGGATTGCAATTGCAAGCTACGAACTGGAGATTAACCAGGTGGTCCATTCCTATGGGGGTACCATCACCTGTTCTATCCAGGGGGACCGGGTCATAATAACCGCAGAGGATACGGGGCCCGGCATTGAAAACATAGAACTGGCCCTGCAGGAAGGCTGGTCCACCGCCAATGAGTGGATCCGCTCCTTGGGCTTCGGCGCCGGTATGGGACTTGCAAACACAAAGCGGGTCTCCGATGAATTTACTATCGAATCCACCGCTGGAGGTCCCACCAAGGTTGTGTCGGTAATATATCTAAAACAGGTAAAGGAGCAGGATGAATGAAAATCAGTGAGGTTATTAGATCCCTTAATACTGAAGTTGTACAGGGGCAGTTTGAAGATACGGAGCTTGAAGGGGCCTACACCTCGGACCTCCTCTCTGATGTGATGGCAAATGCAAAATCTGCGGGAGCCCTTATCACGATTCAGGCCCATAAAAACACGGTAGCTGTGGCTACCCTGGTAAATATCTCCCTTATCATTATCTGCAATTCCCGGCCCATACCGGAAGACATGATCGAAGCCGCCCGTGAGGAAGGGGTTGCCATTATTCGAACCTCGGAAAATCAATTTATGACCTCAGGCCGGCTCTTTAACCTGCTGGGCTGCCGCTGAATAGGACCATGCTGGCGGATCTGCATAACCATTCCTGCCTGTCCCCCTGCGGTTCCCTTGACCTTTCGCCCCGGGTGCTGGTAGAGCAGGCTGCAAAAAAGGGTATCGAAATTCTTGCTCTGACCGACCATAACACCGTTGCCAACGGAAGCGCTTTTAAAAAACTCTGTGCCCGCTATCACATTATTCCCCTCTTCGGTATGGAAGCCACTACCCGTGAAGAGGTCCATGTACTCTGTCTTTTTGATACCCTGGAACAGGCTCTGGGGTGGGGCGAGCAGGTCTATGCCCTTTTACCGCCAATTCCAAATGACCCCGAACGGCTCGGGGACCAGGTTATTGTAAATGAGGATGATGAAATAGAGGGTGAGATTGATGTATACCTGGGGTCTGCTTTGGACCTGGGGCTTGATGAAATTGGCCCCCTGGTAGAATCGGCTGGGGGACTGGTTATACCTGCCCATGTGGACCGGCCCGCCTTTTCCATGACAAGCCAGCTCGGTTTTGTATCCCCCGGTCCCTGGTCAGCCCTGGAATGTGTCCGTCTTCCCCCCGCGGTGGATACGCTGGGCTATCCACTCATCACTGGTTCAGATGCCCATTACCCTGAACATGTGGGCCGCAGATCCTTTGACTTGCCTGTTACAGCTGAGCAGTGCAGCGAAGCTAAGGCCCACGGTCGGATTTCACTTTCGGTAATTCGCACCGCTTTAAGCAAATGTCCAAGGTCCTGATGAATTAGACCTACAGGTCCTTTTCTGTCTCAAAGGTTTCTGCCAGTTTTTTTTGAGCGACCTCGTACAGGATTGGATCTACTACGATATCCCTGACCGATGGCGGGTTTGGCTTCTTTTTCTGTAGCCGGGTTACCGTATCCGCAAGCAGCTGGGCTATAGCTTCAATCCCAAAGGTGTCAGCATCAACCACCAGGTCAAAGGGGGAGGAGTCTTCCCAGCGCATTCCGTAGTACCTTGCCAGGAAGCCGCGGCGGGCCTTATCCTTCCAATTAACCAATTGTTCTGCATCAAAGCGGTTCGAAATATCGTTTTCCCGCATCACCCGGTCTACCCGGACTGAAAATGGCGCGGTTACCCGAACATGGATGGCGTCGGTGAATCCCGTCAATGGGGCGAACCCGCCGCGGCCCACAATGATGCAGTTATCAGTTTTTGCTATTGCCCGTAGTACCTGATCCAGGAATGATAGGGTCCTTTCGGTTAATTCTTCCTCAGCACTAAAGAAACTGCCCGAAGATTCATAGCTTTTATCAAAATTTACAAAACCATATTCGCGCATAATGTGTTCAATTACGGTTTTGTCAGCAATACGGTAGTTGGTAAGTTCTGCAGTACGGCGGGCTAGTTCCAAACCACCAGACCCTATGTCTCGAGAAATAGTAAGTACTGCCATAACAACCTCCCTTGGTGACCATAGCGTCACCTCATTATGAAGCCTGCTGCAGGGTAGGTTGCAGGCCCGCTCTGCAGGGGCCCTACACAAAATTCTAGTACTTTTTCTAAAGAAAGCAAGGGAATCTAAAATGGTGCTTTTATGGGATGAGCGTTAGATTATAGGTTCTGTTGTGGTATAGTTATTTACGATGAGACAAGTACCCCTATATTTAAGTATCTTTACCTTTTTGCTATTTCTCATAGCACCTGTCTTTTCGAGTCCTTTGGCGGTCATTAGACCCAGCGAGACAAGGGATGCCATTGTGGCAGCGGCCCAATCCTATGAAGGCAGCCCCTATGTATACGGTGGTATAACTGCTTCCGGTTTTGACTGTTCCGGCCTGGTCTACCGCATTTTTTTACAAGAGACAGGACAGGCAGTACCACGGACTGCCTATGGTCTCTATCTTTGGGCCGAACCGATTAGGCTGCTCGATATGCAGCCTGGAGACCTGTTATTTTTTAATACCACCGGTACCATCAGTCATGTAGGCATTTTTATTGGAGATGACCGCTTTATCCACAGTGCATCAGAGGGACCTGAAACGGGGGTCATCGTAAGTTCTTTGGATGAACCCTATTGGAAGAAACGATTTGCAGGAGCTGGCAGGGTATTGCCTGCATCAAATTTCCGGGGCATCTATGTGAGTAACGCTGTATTAGGATTACTTGGTCCCAGTACAAACCCCACATTACTGTACGGTTTTGGGGAACTGCTTTCCATATCTATGGATATTCCAGTTGGTACAGCCAAGATACGGCCTGGCATTGGCGTGCTGTTTAACTGGAATTATTACAGCGGTTCAGTTTTATTATCAGGACTTGTGACGTTTGGACTCTCAAGTCAGTTCGCAGTTTTTGCTGGATGGCCGGTAATCGCAGGGCTTGCCTGGGAGCCACTGTCACTTCGATTAAAAAAGGGGCCCCTCAGGGGAGGGACCCTATCAATAATCGGTATGGGCACTCTGAGTGCTTCTGATGGTTCCGGTACGGAGCCGCTAGTCCAGGGCACCCTGTCGGTGGGCATTAAATATACCCTGGGGTTTTGAACCTCACAATTTTAATGCATTTCGTTTAATTTTCTTTGTTGTCGTCATCTCCATGGGTTCATCTAAAACGGTAACCCGTTCGATTTTCTGGTACGGTTTAAGCCGCTGGTTTACCTCCGCAATGATGGCCTCTATTCTGTGTTTAATTTCTTCCTTTGGCCGGAGGGCGCCCACGGAGTCCTTAAAGGCTTCCTGGTTTGGATACACCAGAGCTTCGATACCTTCGGTTTTCATCTTCGGGTCGATAAGAAAGCCCCGCACCAGGATCTGCTCTATTTCACTGTACAGTTGGAACTCGTTTTCAATTTCTTCGGGATACACATTCTTGCCACCCTCGGTAACAATCATATTCTTTGCCCGGCCCGTAAGGTAGAGGTAATGTTCGCTATCAAGGTATCCCAGATCGCCCGTTTTAAGGTATCCGTCTTCGGTAAAGGTTTCCCGGGTTTCCTCAGGCATTTTGTAGTAGCCCTGCATCACCATGGGACCCTTTACAATGATCTCGCCAATCCCCTGTTCATTGGGATTCAGGATCCGTAAATCGGTCTGCGGAAGGACCTTGCCGACACTGGTTTCTTTGTAGTGATCCACAGGGTTCAGGGCGATGATGGGCGAAGTTTCAGTGAGGCCATAACCCTGTACAAAATCTATACCGAGCTGGTTGTATTGTTTAAAGATACTGGGAGCCAGGGGGCCGCCGCCAGAAATACAGATCCGGATTGATGAAAGGGAAGCCTTGTCCAGGATTGAATGGAACATCTTTTTGCCCGGATTGATCTTGAAAACCTTTTTTATAAAGCCGGAAATACTCATCAGAATTCTGATGAGTCCGTAAACGATGGGGCCCTTTGCCTTTATCCCCTTCATGATTCCGTTTAGAACAGCATTAAAGAGCATCGGAACCCCAAGGAACATGGTTACCTGAGCTTCTTTCAGGTCCTTAAGGATTGCCTTGGTCACAATCCGTTTTCCGAACACGATTTCAGCCCCTACAGAAAGGGCTTCGATGAATACAGCCAGCATGGTGTATGAGTGATGAATGGGCAAAAGGGCATAAAAGACATCGGTGTGATAAATGTTCAGATTACTTTGGGCGATGTAGCAGTCACTGACAAGATTTTTATGGGTCAGCATAACCCCCTTGGGGTTACCCGTAGTCCCAGAGGTAAAAAGAATAGCCGCCAGATCTGTTTCTGCAGCCTGTTCTATATGTGCTTCCGGGCCGTCCAGACCATAAATATAGGTGCCAACCCCTTTCTTTAAGGAAATAATGGTTTTGAGCTGACCGGGCTGTTCTATAAAGCGGCCATGCTTTTCTTCATCCACAAAGAGGATATTTACATCCGCGGTTTTTATAAGCAGTTCAATTTCTTCCTGTTTCAGTTGATAGTCGATGGGTACCACTGTGGCACCGGCGAAGAGAATCCCTAAATAGGCAACGGCCCATTCGGGGGAGTTTTTCCCGGTTACGGCAACTTTGTCACCTTTTCGTATGCCCTGGGAATAAAGCCAGCGGCTTACTGCCTCAATCTTCTTAAGAGCCTCATTATACGTAAGACTGATCCGCTCATCCCCCTCGTAGATGGTAAAACAGGGGCGGTCTCCATAACGTTTTGTGGTTATTCTAAACATTTCCGGTAATGTTGGCCATTCACCGGTAAAATAGGTGCCCCGGTATTCATCCAGGAAAGCCCAGGGTGTGGTGGCTGATTTCATTGTTCTACCTCGTCATTATTGGGGTTAGTGTGGTGACACTTAATTATTTTGACCCAAATTTAATAAAATTGTTTCAGTTTATAGTAGCATACTTGTGCTATTATTAGTACCAGGGTTGTTTAGTAAATATGAAACATCAAGCGTTTGTAACCTACGTTCTTATGATCTATCTGGCAGCGGTAAGTTCGTGCACACTTTCCATCAAGGCAACACTACGACCGGATACACAGATTGATCTCTCCTACACCAGCGAGATTAAACCTAAGATTGCGGCTCTGTTTAAGGATCTGAACGGATCTCATCAAAATACTGCAACACCGCTCCTCTCTGCCCAAGTGGTTACTGCATCTTTACAAAAGGTTCCAGAATTATCGCAGGTTATTACCAGAGAATCTGCTCAGGCACTGGAAGGCAGTCTTCGGATTACGAAGCTTGAAGCTCTTTCGCAACGCTTTCCTTTTATCATTCAAAAAAAAGAAGGAAGTGAAAATCTTCTTAATCTAAGTATTAACCGGGAAACAGCCCGGCAGCTGGTTGGTTTATTTACTACCGATGTACGGGATTACCTGGAAGCGCTGATGGCACCGGTTATAACCGGCGAGGAGCTTTATGCGAAGGAATATCTGGACCTCCTCAGCTCGGTTTACGGAAAAACCATAGCCCAGGAAATAGAAGCCAGCAGGGTGTCCTTGAAATTTCAGGTACCTGGTACAATTACCAGAGTGATTGGCGGTACCAGCTCTGGTTCTGAGGCTGTTTTTACTATACCCCTGATTGATCTTCTGGTGGTGCAGAAACCGCTCCTTTATCAGATTGCATGGAAGTAGCTGTATATGTTGTTATATAAAAATAAAATTATATAGATAAAAACTAAAATTGTAGTCGACTTGCATAATTCATTGACAAGTTATAAAATACGGACATCGTTTATACGATACTTTTTTATCTATATATTTCGGGGGTATCCATGGCATCAGCGTATACCACGCTCTCCCGCGACATCGAGTTCCCCAAGGAACTGGCCGCGTTTATCGACGAATGGAAGGCAAAACCCGGTAGCCTCATCATGATCCTGCA
>JAAYUZ010000194.1 GCA_012517385.1 Treponema sp.
ACCGCAGGTCCTACCAGGGTAGCAGCAATCTCTAACCGGGCCCTGCGGGATATTTACAAGGCTGATGTAAGCACCTTTTCCATGATTATTATGAATCTGGCCCGGGACCTGTCCCGCAGACTCAGACGTATGGATGAGCTTGCCTGCGAAGAAAAGAAATAAAAAAAGCGCGCTTTGGGCGCGCTTTTAAGTAGCTTCTGTTAGGTGCCTTCTGAAAGCGGCTCTCCTTTTGGGGGACAGCCGCTTGTTTAAGGTCCTTATTTGGAAAGCCGTTTTTCGATGGCTTCCAGTTCTTTCATCAGTTCCTTGGGTAGCCGATCGCCGAACTTGGGATAGTGGTTTTCGCGGATGTCCGCAATTTCCTTCTTCCAGCCTTCGATATCGACAGCCAGGAGTTCCTTCATGTCCTCTTCGGAGACACCGGCGGGCCGCTCAATGGCGTCAACGGTGGGCATATAGCCGATGGGAGTCTCTACAGCCTTGCCAGTACCGGCGCAGCGGTCAAAGATCCAGGCCAGGACACGGCTGTTTTCACCGTAACCGGGCCACAGCCACTTGCCGTCCCTGGTCTTGCGGAACCAGTTGACAAAGAAGATCTTGGGCAGCTTGTCGGCACTGGTTTTCTTGCCAATGTTAATCCAGTGCTGGAAGTAATCGCCCATGTTGTAACCGCAGAAGGGCAGCATGGCGAAGGGATCCCGGCGGATGGTGCCAGCCTTAAGGTCCAGGGCTGCGGCGGTGATTTCTGAACCGACAATGGAGCCCATGAAGACCCCATGTACCCAGTCCATAGCCTGATGTACCAGAGGAATGGTGCTCGGGCGGCGGCCGCCAAAGAGAATAGCATCTACCGGCACACCCTTGGGATCTTCCCATTCAGGAGCGATAGCCGGACACTGCCGTGCGGGGGCGGTAAAACGGCTGTTGGGGTGGGCTGCCGGTTCCTGGGCCTTGTTGGCCTTGTCCTGTACCCATTCATTTCCCTTCCAGTCAATGAGTTTGCCCGGTGCATCGTAGCCGATGCCTTCCCACCATACATCCTTGTCTTCGGTCAGGGCCACATTGGTAAATATGGTGTTCTTTTCGATGGACCGCATGGCGTTGGGGTTGGAATCCATGTTGGTACCGGGGGCAACACCAAAGAAGCCTGCTTCCGGGTTAATCGCGTAGAGACGGCCATCGGGACCGAATTTCATCCAGGCAATATCATCACCGATAGTTTCTACCTTCCAGCCGGGAATGGTAGGAACGAGCATGGCCAGGTTGGTCTTACCGCAGGCAGAGGGGAAGGCGGCGCAGACCACTTTGGACACACCCTTGGGGTTGGTAATCTTCAGGATAAGCATGTGTTCAGCAAGCCAGCCTTCATCCCGGGCAATAACAGATGCGATCCGGAGCGCGAGACACTTCTTGCCAAGGAGCGCGTTGCCGCCGTAGCCGGAACCATAGGACCAGATTTCCCGGGTTTCGGGGAAGTGGGAAATGTATTTTTTTTCGATGGGGGCACAGGGCCATTTGCCATTGTCGCTTTCGCCTTCTGCAAGAGGTTTCCCGACTGAATGGAAACAGGGAACATATTCACCGTTGGTTCCGAGCACATCGAGCACCTTGGCGCCTACCCGGGTCATGATATGCATATTGGCCACAACGTATTCAGAATCGGTAATTTCCACACCAATTTTTGCAATATTTGAACCAACAGGACCCATAGAGAAGGGAATCACATACATGGTCCTTCCCTTCATACAACCGGAATAGAGTTCCGTCATGGTCTTTTTAAGCTCAACCGGGTCAATCCAGTTGTTGGTGGGACCCGCTTCTTCCTGGGTTTTGGATGCAATATAGGTCCGGTTTTCTACCCGGGCTACGTCGGAAGGATCGGACCGGAACAGGTAACAGCCGGGTCGCTTTGCAGGATTAAGGGGAGTAGCGAGTCCGCCTTTAACCAGAATATCAAGCATTCGGTTGTATTCTTCCTGGCTGCCATCGCAGACATAGACTGCCTTTGGCTTCATTAAAGCCACTGCCTCTTCGACCCATTTTTTCAGGCCCGCATGTTTTAATTCGTTTAACGTCATAGGAGCTCCTTGAATAGAATTTTAGGGGGGCTGCCTTTATTAGAGGCGAACAAGCGTATAGTACAAAAAAGAGCGATTTGATACAAGGGGCTGGAAAAATTGTGTCAGGCAACCAGATTAACTACCATTGGTGCCGGGGCTGGTGGTTTAGGATTATAGGGGAGAGCCTTATTGGCAGCCTGGGCAACTTCAATTTCTTTTTTGTATTGTTCTATAAGGGCATCGAGTCTTTCTGTTGATACGGGACTTAAGGGTTCCTTCTTTATCTGGCTGAGATGTTCAATGACTGCATCCAGGATTTTAAGTTTGGTAATGGGGACCCCTTGCTGACCCTCTGAGGCGGGGAAACCGGAAACATGTTTAAAATGGGAATAGATATAGCTGGAGGGAGCCACGGGCAGAGCTATCCGTGAACTTGCCATGGAATTCATCGCAAGGCTGTAATCGGGAATGCTGGTTATCAGGGGGGCAGTATATACCATGATTCCGACCTCTCTATAGTTTGTATCGGAATCCCGGCTAAAATTATAAGAAAATCTTTCTACTACTGAGGATTGTTTTTAAGCCACTCCGCGAGCCGTTTCTCCAGGCTTACCAGACTGTCTTTTTTTTCGACCCTGGATACTTCATGCAGATAGGGTATAATAACCCGGGTTTTAATGATTTCCCAGTTTTTTGGGAGTATCCCCGGAGGTGTAAGAGTATCCGCTGGGGGGGTATGCCCTAACAGGATGGGATAAAAGGTTGGGAAAATTTGCTCAGTTACGGTTCGCAGTGCGGAGAACCCATTGGCGATTCCAAAACTATGGTCAAGGAGCCGCAATTCCTTGCTTTGCTGAAGTATTTCCCGCTGGTTATCCTCCCGGTAAAACCATTGGATAAAGGCATCTATAGCTTCCTTGGATTTACTTTTCTTGTATATACCAAGGAAGGGGGAGCCTTCCATAATCGGAATGGAGTTGCCCTGTCCTACCCAGCGAAAGTCGAGGCCGGCAAGCCGATCTTCGCTTAAGGCAAACAAATCTTGGCTCGAAATATATGCAAAAAGGGTTTTACCGCTGGTCGCAACGACCGCAGGAGGATTATAGAGGTACTTAAACGCAAAATCATCCTCCTTATCCGGACTACCATTGCTTTCTCTGCTCCATCGCTGGACATAATTCATAGCCCGATCCAGGGCTGCCGCATCCCAGGCGAGGGGATTGCTTTCCCGGTAGGAAACATTAAAAAGACGGGTAACAATAAAGAGAAATTCATCATCCCAGCGGGGCGAAAAACCCATCTGCGTATAGATGCCCTGATTGTTTTGCCGGTTAAAGGCCTTTCCAAGACTCTGTATGTCATCCAGGGTCAGGTAAAAGGGTTTTGAGATTAAGCTGCTGTTTTCCTTAGAAAAAATGACCGCTGGGATGTTAAAGGAGACCGGTAGCAGATACTGTTTCCCATCGATATTGCCCAATCTGAGCAGATTTGTGTAAAAGCTGGTCTGTTTAAGCAGGAGTTCATCAAAAAAATAATCCAGGTTTTTAAATAATTTACGGGTTTCACTGTTCTTTAAGCCGGTACCAACCACAATATCCGGGAATTTTTTGGTTTTTGACAGGGTATCGGTAAGATTATCAAAATAGGTAATTTCAATTTTATATTTATTTTGTCTGGTGTTAAAAATTTCTGCATAGACAGCAAAATCGCTCTGGTCTGTCCAGAGGGTGACCGTTTTTTTTCCGCTGAATTGACAGGAAGACAGCAGGCCAAGCATGAACAGGCTGGCTGTAATACTGTACATTATTCGGAGTGTTTTGATAAATTTCATGTTTTTATCCTATTGTGGTACTTCTTTACTTGTCAATCCCGCCCTGCCGGGATACTATAGTGGTTATGCAGATCCGAGATTCAGAGATTATTAGACTTATTGAACAGATTGGAGATCATTATAAGTCTAATATCGCTAACCGTCATTTACGCCCCGCCCTGCTTCATCTTCCCCTGGATAATCAGTCCTGGGATCTTATCGAAACGCTTACCGAAAAAAGCGAACAGTATCGATATCAGGGCTTTCATCTTGATGAATTGTATCGTCAGATTGCCGCTGCCGCCCGTTTTATTGGTCTGGCCCGAAAGGAACTGATCCCTTCCCTCAGAAACCGGCTGAATGCTACCGGCAGGATTGCGGATTCGGATAAGGTGTTGCGGGAGATGGCGATTAACAATTTTCCTTCCAACCTTAAAATATTCGCAGACCTGCTGAATGAACTGTATGTTAAACTTGTGGAAATAGATAAAAACGCCAGCGCAGGACACACCCCCCTGTATGCCCAGATGCCTGAACTAAAGGATCTGGGCCAGCAGCTGGTTTTTTAATCCCCGAATTACTACTTTATTCCTAAGGGCCGGGTTTAACGTGGTTTATAGGGCCTAAGGTTTCACCTTAGGCCCAAAAAGTAACAAGTTCAGCGGTTTGCGAGTTCTTCAGCAACCTTAAAGATGGTTTCGTACACAAAGGGGATGTGCTCCGCTTCTACACTGGAAAAGGCAATCCGCAGGTATTGATTTCCCAGGGCAATAGTACCGATCCCATGCTCTTTAAGCAGATTCTGCCTGAGCGTTTCTGGGCTCACTCCCTTGCAGCGGAAGCTCATGAAGTACCCCGAATTAAAGGGGAGGGCCTGCAGAACCGGGTGATTCGCATGGGTGTTCACCAGTGTTTTTACCAGCTGGTACCGTTTATGCAGAATTTCCCGGAAACGGGCCTTTTCTTCCTCTGACCGGCTGTCATTCATGGTTTTAAGCATGAGGTACTGGGCTGGAGTATTCGAACAGGACACACTGGACCGGATGGTGCCCATGAGTTTTTTAATAAGGGCGTCGTAGTGGCCTTCATTCATCCCCGCCGAACCAAAGGTAACAAAACCCATCCGCAGACCCCACACATAGTCTTCTTTGGTGGGCCCATCAATTTTAACAGCCAGAACCCGTTCATGCAGGGTGGCCAGGCGGGCAAAGAGGGATTCGGGGTATATGTCAGGTTCATAGGCCAGGCCGAAATAGGCATCGTCGGTTATGACAAGTACGTCAGTGCCTGCTTCAGCGATTTCTTTAATCAAATTGATGAGCGCCTCTGCCTCAGTTTTAGTGGGGGAGTATCCAGAGGGATTATTCGGGAAGTTCAGGATTATCCTGAGGCTCCCTTTTTTAGCCTGCTGCTGGACCGCCTTTTTAATACCCTCAAGGTCAAGACCGGGGCCGGATGCAAAGAAGGGGATCTCCGTAACGGTGGCACCCCGTCGATCCGCAAAAATGAGGCCATAGTTATCCCAGCAGGGATCGCTCACTAGAATTTCATTCCCCTCTTCCAGAAAAAGATCGGCAATGTAGGAAATACCCGCGGTTAAACCGGGAACTACTACCGGGAGGGAAATTTTGGAACCCTCCAGGCTGGGATTTTTTTTAAGCATCCCATCTTTCCAGGCCTGGCGGGCCGTTTCTACCCCGGCGGTGGGAGCATATGTTACCACTTCTACCGCAGAAAGGGTTGGCATACCCTCCGCAATGGTAGAAAGAATGAGAGGCCGCCCACCGTCATAGGCCATGCCGATAGTGGCGTTGGCCTTATGGGCAAATTTCTTTGCTTCCCCCGATTGGGCTATGATGCCCTTGGGAAAATACAACCGTTTACCGAGGCCCGAAAGCAGTCTCAGGGCTACCGTTCCTTCTAACTGGGAATTCAGTTCTGTTGCTAAGGTATTCATGGCTTAAGACTAGGGTGAAGGATGGGCTGTGTCAATATTGTCAGAGAAGTTTTGTACCGGTACAATAGGCTATGGATCAAACAAAACTGGAACAAGCGTCTCGTATCCTTGCAGAGGCTCGTCATGAATTGGCCCTGCGTATTGTCGGGCAGGAGCCCATGATTTCTGGTCTGTTAATGGCCATGATTGCAGGAGGCCATGCCCTTTTAGAGGGGGTGCCGGGGCTGGCTAAAACACTGGCAGTAAAGAGCCTGGCAGAACTTACGGGCCTCTCTTTTAAACGGATTCAGTTTACCCCGGATCTGCTTCCCGCAGATGTTACGGGTACCCTCATATGGGATCAGAAGTCGCTCTCGTTTTCGGTACGGCGGGGCCCGATTTTTGCGAATATCATTTTAGCCGATGAAATTAACCGGGCGCCAGCAAAGGTCCAGTCCGCTTTGCTCGAAGCGATGGAGGAAAAACAGGTTACCATTGGTGAAGATTCCATTCATCTGCCGGAGCCTTTCTTTGTATTGGCCACCCAGAACCCTATTGAGCATGAGGGTACCTATCCGCTGCCAGAGGCAGAACTGGACCGTTTTCTCCTTAAACTGGTGGTTCGCTATCCATCCCGGGAGGAAGAAGAACAGATTGTCCGCCGCTTAAGCCAGGAGACAGCAGAAAGGGGCAGCTCTTCCAGGATTAAAAAATGTCTCGATCAGAATACCCTGCAGCTACTGCGGGATGCGGTGGATGAGGTCCGGCTCGATGATGCCCTCGTGGGCTATATTGTTTCTATCGTATCCGCGAGCCGTCCTGTGGAACGGGCTAAACGGGGCAGCCGGGATGATTTTTATCGCTATATTTCCTTTGGTGCTTCTCCCCGGGCATCCCTCGCCTTGTACCGGTGCAGTAAAATAGAAGCCCTGTTTAATGGCCGGGATTTTGTGCTGCCCGAGGATATTAAAGCGGTTGCCCCGGCGGTGCTGCGGCATCGGCTTGTGCTGTCCTATGAAGCCGAAGCGGATAATATGGATGCGGATAGTATCATTAACCGCATACTGGCCCTGGTACCTCTACCGTAAGTTGCTATTGTGACCCGCGCAGAATTGCTGGAAAAAATCAGTACCTTTTCTCTTTCTGCGGAAAGTCTGGCCGAAGACCTGATTTCCGGCGACTTCCGTTCCATTTTTCGTGGTCAGGGCATAGAATTCGAAGAGGTGCGGACCTATCAGGTGGGCGACGATATCCGCTCGATCGACTGGAATGTGAGCGCCCGTTTCGGGCATCCCTATGTAAAGCTGTACCGTGAAGAGCGGGAGATGACGGTTTTTATTATCCTGGATTCTTCTGCCTCCATGAGGACCGGCGGCCCTATCCGCCGGTATGACCAGGCCCTCTTTGCGGCTTCCCTGATTGCCTTTTCAGCGGAAAAGGCGGGGCAGCGTTTCGGGGGCCTTTTCTTTAATCGTGAGGTCAGTCGGGTGCTCATGCCAAAAAAAGGCCGGGCTGCCGTAATGGCCTGGGTATTGGAAGCCCTGGCTCAGGACCCTGCCGATGCTGCTGACTCGAGCCGCGGATCAGAGCTGGCAAAGGCCCTGGAAGGCGCAAGCCGCATCCTGAAAAAGCGCAGCCTCGTTGTCATCGTCTCGGACTTTCTCGCCCTGGGTTGGGAAGAGCTCCTGGCCAACCTAAGCCACCACCATGATGTGGCGGCGATACGTATCACGGACCCAATAGAAGAAGCCATGCCGCGTCTGGGCCTGGTCACCTTTCAGGACCCCGAAACCGATGAGGTGCTCCATGCGCCTACCTCTTTTAAGTCCTTCGAGTCCTCATGGAAGGCCTGGAACAGGGACCGAAGCAGGGTCTGGGATGCTATTTGTACGAAATATCGGGTGCCCCATATGGAACTGCTGAGTACTGCAAATCCCGCCACCGAATTAGCCCGCTTTTTTTCAGGGAGGAGCCGCCAATGAGCAGGCGTCTTTTCCTCAACCTGCTGCTCCTTCTGATCCTGGTCCCGCTCCCGGTTCCGATCCCTGCCCCGATACCGCTCCCGCTCCATGTCCCTATGTTTGTTCCGGTTTTAGTTTTTGGCGAAACTGCAGGGAAAGGGGTGAGCTCAGGGACCAGCGAAATTCTTTCGGCGGTCCAGGTCCCGCCTCAGGTCTATGTGGGTGACAGGGCCAGGCTTGTGCTTACCATGGTTCCAAAGGCTTCCCTGGGGAACCGGTCCATCGTGATTGATGTGGAGGATAAACTCCCCCAGTCAAAAACCATGCAGATTTCACGGCTTGAACTGGAACCCCATAGTAAAAACCCGAGAATTATCATCGACTTTATTCCCCTTGAGCCGGGACAGATCACGATGCCTTCCTTTGAAATTGGTCCCTATTTCGTAAGCAAGCAGGCGGTGGAGGTGAGCTCCGTTCTGGAATCGGGGCAATCGGGGCCGGAGACCGCCCCGCTGGAAGAACCCCTTCTTGTACCGGGTACCCGGCTCCTGCTCTATAGCGCCCTGTTCTTTGCTGTTCTTGTGACGGTCCTTGTGCTGGCCCTGTTCATCTGGGGCAGTGCCTGGTATGGGAAACTGCAAACCTGGGTACGAAAAAAGCGGATGAGCCGGGACCTAAAGCAGACCCTGCAGCGGTTTGAACAGGTTCTTACCCAGGGAGCTTATCCGTCTCCCGGAGATGTGGGGACCCTGCTTGCATTACTGCGGAACTATCTGGAACTTGTAATGGGATTTCCCTGCGTGGCAAAAACAGGCCGTGAATTGTTAGCTGAGGCAGGAGGTTCAGGGTTCCCTGAAATCGTGATTCAACTGGGAAATCTGGTAACCTTGTCGGATGCTTTGCGGTTTAGCGGTAAAGAAGCCAGTGCGATGGACCTGAGGCAGCTCTGTGCTGACAGCAGGAGGCTCCTCCTTTTGATTGAACAGACGAATAAGGGGAGGCAAAGGGCATGAATGTCAGTTTTGAACATCCCCAATTTGCATTTATTGGTGTCCTGATTGTCGTTGGCCTTTATGTCTATTTTCGTTTTAGAAAAAAGTCCTTTGTACTCGACCTTCCCCTGGGGCCTCCGGGAGGTGCGGTGTTCCGGTCCCCTGTGCCGGTACAGCTTTTGTTCCGGTTTACCCGGCTACTCGAAGGTTTTGCCCTTCTTCTGCTATTTGTTGCCCTGGCGGGACCCGTATTTGTGCAGCATAAAACCCTCTGGCTGGATCGGGGGGCCGACGTGTTTTTTGTGATCGATTGCAGTCCCAGTATGTCCGCCCTGGATATGCAGGGGCAAAGCCGTTTTGCGGTGGCAAAACGGCTGGTTACCCGCTTTGCCCAGCTGCGTCCTTCCGATGCGATTGCACTGGTCGCGATTGGTGCCGATGGGGCTCTGATTCTGCCCCCCACGGTGGACCGGACCGTGTTTTCTGAACGGCTTGCGGCCCTTTCTATTGCTGAATTAGGGGATGGTACAGCCATCGGTACGGGGCTCGCCATTGCGGCGCTTCATCTTCGCAATTCCAGGGCCCAGAAGAAACTGGTAATCCTTTTAACAGATGGGGAAAATAACGCCGGTGCGGTGCATCCCCTTACGGGGGCCATCTTGGCCCGGGAGGCGGGGGCAGAGCTCTGGGTGATCGGGATCGGTACCTCAGGCGAAGTTCCCCTGGATTATGTGGACCCCCTGACGGGACAGCGAAAAACCGGAACCTTTGAATCCCGTTATGATCCTGAGGCCCTCCGTTCAATAGCCCAGGCTGGGGGCGGCACCTTTCTGGTCGCCGATTCGACGGGTGCCCTCGAAGACGCCTTTAACCGTATGAATAGTACCGGTATTGCTCCGGGGCGGTCCCGCACCTATCGGGTAAGTCAATCCCTTGCAGGGTCCTTGCTGTTAGTGGCCCTCCTTTGCATAGCCCTGGCCCGAAGTATCCGGTGGCTTTTCATGGGGGCCCTCCTATGAGTTTTGATAATCCAAGGATTCTATGGAGTCTGGTGCCCCTATTTCCCTTGTGGCTTTTATTTATAAAGCATCGTTCAAAGCGGTTGGCTGCCTTTCAGACAATGACAAGCCCTGAAGGATATCGTAAACTGCGTTCTTTTTCTATGAATATGGCGATCCTTTTTCTCTTTTGTTTTTCCAGCCTTATTATTGCCCTTGCGGGTCCCCGTTGGGGCGGGCGGCTTGTGTCCGAATACTCAAGCGGTCTTGATATCGTACTTGCCTTTGATGTTTCCCGAAGCATGGACCTGAAAGATGGGGGCGGAGGCCAGAGCCGTCTTGATGCAGCCCGGCAGGCTGCCCTTTCCCTGATAGAGGCCAGGCCCGATTTTCGGTATGCGGTCTGTCTGGGAAAGGGCAAGGGTGTTCTGGGAATCCCCCTCACCGATGATCAGGAGGCGGTCATCAACCTTATTGCGAGCCTTTCTTCTGATTCGATTTCAGCCGCTGGGACCAATCTGCAGGATCTTTTGGAAGTTTCCAGCAGGGCCTTCCCCGAGGAAAGTCCCGGGAAGCGGCGGATCATACTTTTTACTGACGGGGAGGATACCCGGGGAACCATGGATGGTATTGAACGGCTGTTGAATGCCCGGGGTATCGGGGTGGTAGCTGTCGGGGTGGGAAGTCTCCAGGGCTTACCCGTACCCCAGGCGGATGGGACCTCCTTACTGCGGCGGCCCAATGGAACCCCCGTTATAAGTCAACTGCGGGAGCCAGCCCTGCAGCAGCTGGCTGAGTTAACAGGGGGCCTGTATTGGAATGCTTCCCGGGAATCCAGTCCTGCTCCCGTACTGGCCTATCTGGACTCCCTGGCAAGCAGCCGGTCTTCCCTTGAATACCGTCGTGAAGTTCCATCCCGTCAGGTTTGGTTTATTCTTGCTGCGCTGGTATGTTTTGCCGCCGCCAGATTCCTGGAGGAGAGTCTATGGAAAAAACGATAGCCTCCGCCTTGTTCGTTCTTGGTTTCATATTGATGAGCCTCTCCTGTTCTTCCAATGGGATGGGTTCATACTATACCTTTGTGGGGACAGTTCAGGCAAAGGACAAGCAGACTTCCAGGGCTATTGCATCCTTTTCACAAGCCGCTGCCCTGAGTGCCCCGGAGCATCGGCTCTATGCCCGGTACGGACTCGCCACGGTCTACGCCGATATGGGAGAAAACAGGGCTGCCATTGCTCTCTTTGATGGTATTATTCAGGAACTTTCAAAGGATGGCTCTGAACCCAGGGGCCCCTTTAAGGAACTGCTCTACCGTACCCAGTATAATCGGGGGCTGTGCTTTTTTGCCCTGGAGGACTTTGATGAAGCCGCGGCGGCCTTCCAGGCTGCCCTCCTCGTCGATGGCAGCCGATGGAATGCAAAGCGTAACCTAGAATTAAGTCTATTTGCAAAGACTAAGAAGCATGGTTCCGCCGCTTCTGCAGGGGCCGTTGCAGCACAGAAACAGAGTGTGCCTAATCCGGTACTGTTGGAATATATTCGTCAGAAGGAGATTGATCGATGGAAGAGTCAGCAATCAAAAGGTACCGAGGAAGATTCCATCGATTATTAACCTCTGGGATAGTAAGCCTTTTTTTACTTTTCCCGGTGAGGTTTGCCATCGCCGAATCGACTCCCCAGGAGACGCCACAGGTCCTTGTACAACTGGAAAGTTCAGTCCTGCAATTGGAAAATCCCTGGAAACTCACCCTGCTTATTCACTATCCGGAGCCGGATAAGATTCATATTAACCTCCCGCCTCTTTCTGGAGTTCTCGTACTGGACCGGATTAAAACAGCGATCAGAACCATGGAGCAAGAACCCTGGACCGCAGTGGAATATGTTTTTATTCCAAAACGCCTCGGATCCTTCACCCTGGGTCCCCTGGAGATTCAGATCCCGGGTAAAAGGATCCTCACCAGTCCCCAGGCCCTTACTGTTCAAGATCCCCTGGAAGCCGCAAGGACCCCTATCCCGAGGCTTTACTGGTCCGATAGCAATGAGGCTCTGCGGGTTGGTATGCCGGTGACGCTGGATCTGCACCTGAAAGGTTCTTTCCCCCTTACCGATCTGGCCCAGGATCTCAGGACCCTTTCGGTACAGCTGGTACAAAACGCGCTTGTAGAACCCTTATCGGTACATGAAAAGGACCGGGCTGCGGGAATTATCTATCGGATAGGGCTCACTCCGTTACAGAAGGGGGCGCTTTTTCTGCCAGAAGCCTCGTTTACAATGGGAAAACAGCTTATCAGATCTGAACCGAAACAACTTATTGTTTCGGAGGGGGCGCCGGAAAGGATCCCCGCAGTCCAAAATAACAAAGACCAATTGGGCGAAGACCAAATTAACAACAACCAATTCAACAAAGACCAAACCAACAAAGACGCCGCAGGTCCCTTGCATACATCCGAACCGCAGACTGCTTTCCCTGCCTTTATACCTGGTTTCCCCTGGAGCGTTATATGGCCCCTTGTAAGCCCCTCTATTCGGCCTGTGCTGCAGGAGAGTAAGCAGGCCTGGGAGGCAGGGGATCCAGCAAAGGCATTGTCTATACTGAGAAAAAAGGAACGGGATAGTACCCTAGGACCCTTTTACCGTCAGATTCGAGCCTCAGTAGAAACGGAAGCACAATTGCATACCGGGCCTGAAGAATGGTGGATTCCCCGGGGGGCTTTGTATGTATTGGCGGGTATCAGTCTTGGTCTGGCCCTAATCGTAGGCCTTATTAAAAGAAAACGGATGGCTGTCCTTGTTCTTGCCTGTTCTGTCCTTATTCTGCTATATTCCGTCCTTGGTCAATCGTTGCTGGTGCCCCTCATCCGCGGTGGAACTGTTGCTGTTATCAGAGAAACAACAGCCCATACAATCCCCGAAGCTTCCGGAAGCATCAGCACCCGATTTGCTGGTGGAGAAGCGGTGCTTATCCAGCATAGCACCGACACCTGGGCTTTTATTGTCGCTTCTGGACAACGGTCTGGCTGGGTGCTCCGTTCAGCCCTTGTAGTGTATTAAAGGAAAGGAAATACAACATGGATTTTGGCGATATTCTTGATGAATGGGAAAAACAAACCGCGAAACCCGCTGGCAAAAGGGCGATACGGGCAGCCGAGCGGGCTGCAGCCCAGCGGGCCGCCGAGCAGGCCACAGCCGAGAGAAATGTATCTGTGCAGGCTGGGGGTAAGGATTCTGCAGACCGGCATACCGAAACCGGGTGGCCCGCTGCCCAGAGGGCTAAGACCCGGGACCCTGCTTCGCAAAAGGTTGACCCCCTGACTGCATGGCTTCGAATTCATGGTGTTCAGGATAAAGATAGGGATGCCCCGGATGATGACCTCTCTGATTCGGAAAAACGGCAACGGGAACGGAAACGGCTTATCAATAAGTCTCCCGATGCGGTTTTAGACCTGCACGGATTAACCCGGGACGAAGCATGGGACCGTTTGGGAATGTTTTTTTATCAGGCGAAAAGTCATGGTGCAGAGAAGGTCCTTATCATTCATGGAAAGGGGAACCATTCAGAGGGGGAGGCTATCTTAAAACGGACTACACTGCAATATATTGAACAGTGCCCCTTTGCAGGTCAGCATGGTCATCCCCCCGCCGAAGGGGGTGGTTCAGGGGCAACCTGGGTTATATTAAAAAAGGATATTACCGCTCGCGATAAATAATACGGCCCCGGCTCAGATCATAGGGGGACAGGGCAATCCGTACCCGGTCACCGGGAACAATACGGATGTAATGCTTGCGCATCTTACCTGACAGGTGGGCTAGAATGAGATGTCCGTTCTGGTTATCCAGTTCTACACGGAACATGGTGTTAGGAAGGGCTTCCCGAACGACCCCTTCAACTTCTATAGCTTCTTCTTTCGCCACAAAAACTCCTTAAAAATTGAGTCAAATCTAATAAATTCAATTTGCAATATGCTTTGCTAGTGCCTATAATGCTATAGTCAAGTGCTATGCTTTGTCAACTGTGGTAAAAACATCTTGACAAAAGTAAGGATGTACGGCAATGTAGCCGGACTTATAGTAAGGGGGGACCGGCATGGATAAAGAATTCGTTGAAAAAATGAAACAATCCTTGATCGATCTCAAGAAGGAGATCATCACCAACCTGGTTGCAGGCAATGAGGATTTCAAACAGATTGTAGAAGAAATGGATCCTAAGGACTTTGCCGATATTGCCTCCGATGATATCGATCGCAAGATGATTGAGGCGATTGGGACCCAGGATGTTAAGCGGCTTAAGGCTATAGATAATGCCCTGAGCCGGATACAGCAGGGGAAATACGGCTTATGTGTGAAATGTGGTAAAAAAATTCCCCAGGACCGACTGGAAGCAATTCCCTATGCATTGATGTGCATAGAGTGCAAGACTGAAGAAGAGAGGCGTAACCGTTAAGGCGTTATCGCTAAGTCGTTATCGCTAATCTGAGGTTCTTTCAAAACTCAGAGCGTTTTGAAAGAATAGTCAGGGAAGCACCTCTGCAATCCAGCCTTCGGGCCCTTTTGCATTAGCAAGGGGGCCCATATTTTTTCCAGATCCTGATTTCCCTTGAAAGTTAACAATTTCCCGGTACCCGCTCTGCTTAAGCACCGATATGGCCCTATCGTAGTGTCCTTTTAAGTGGGCTGTGCTGTGGGCGTCCGCATTGATTGTAACAGGAATTTCGCAGCGGGCCATCTCCTTCAGTATGCCCAGAGATGGGTATGTTTCATCCATGGTTCCCCGATTTAAGGCACCGGTGTTTACTTCGACCACCAGGGGCTTTTTACGCAGAGCCTGTATTACCCTTGCCACATCATTTTTAAAGCCTTCTGGGGTCTGGTCATGCCACCAGGGCTGGTGGTTCTTTTTAACCAGATCTATATGCCCTAGTACATCAAAGCCCCCGCTTTTCACCATAGTTTCTATAGCGGTCCAATAAGCATGGGCGGCTGCTTCATAATCTCCTGAGAAAAGTTCCTGTACCCCATCCTGCCATTCTGTTGCAGGGCCGTCTACGGTAAAGTAGTATGACAAATCTGGCTTAGCAAGATAGTGGACCGATCCGATGCGATAATCTAAAGGATAGGTATCGAAACGGTGATCTGCCGGCCCGCAGACACCGTTGATATAATCAATTTCAAGGCCTACATATATTGCAAGCCTATCTTTCCAGGCAGCCTTTGCATGCTGTACAGCCTCCACATAGGCTTCCAGCCGTTCCTGGGGTAGATGCCAGTTTGTTTTAATGCCACATTCCACAGGCAGTGGAGCATGGGCGCTGAAGCCAAGTATAGAAAGCCCCTGTTCCCAGGCGGCCTGACAGAGGGCTTCTACCGTATCTTTGCCATCACAAAACGTGGTATGGGTATGTAAACATGCATATCTCATAGGTTAATCTGTTCCACCCGTTGTTTAAACCGGCCGTAGGCCTCGGTAAGGGCTTGCAGCGCAGCGGGGATATCCTCCTCTTTTGCTTCCTTTATGTCAAGTTCGAGCCTGGCTGCGCTTTGTCCCAGGTCCTGGGCTGCCAGGTTTAAGGCACTGCCTTTAATAGTATGGGCTTCTCGGCGGGCTGTTTCCCAGTCTTTTTTTGCAATTAATTCTGGCAGTGCTCCCAGTTCGGCTTCGGTCCGTTCCATGAATCGTGTAAGCAGTTTTTGAACCGATTCTTTGTTGCCAAAAAAGTTTTCCAGCAGCTGACCCGTATCTAAAATAGTTTGCGGCAGAATAGTCGTTTTTTTCTCACCAGCTTCACTTGATTCTAAACGTTCCAGTTCATCGGCCTCATTAACTTCTTCAACCTCTTCAAGTTCCTCAACTTCCTCTATTTCATCCCGGTTTCCGTCCGCCGATTTGGAGTCGGTACTGAGCCATTTCTTGCATATTGCTTCGATATCGGTCCGTTTATAGGGTTTTATGAGGACATCATTCATACCCGCCTGCATACACTGTTCCCGTTCATCCGCTAAGGCACTGGCTGTGACGGCTATAATGGGCCCTGTAAAGTTCCGCTGACGCATTTGGCGGGTAGTCTCGTAACCGTTCATCCGGGGCATCTGTATATCCATAAAAATGATATCAAAGTGGTTGGTTTGGGTTTTTTCCAGCGCATCGATGCCGTCATCGGCGGTGCTGATATTTGAAAATCCCAGTTTTTCCAGAATAGTACAGAATAGCTGCTGGTTTACCGGATGATCTTCCACAATGAGGATATGGGCATCGGCTCTTACACCGTCTGTACCAATGTTCGCTGATTGTTCCGTTCCCTTGTCAGCTTGTGCAACGGCTGCAACCGATCCTGTAACCGGTAGGGTCTGGTCAACGCTGCCATCCAGGTCGAGGGGGGTAACATCGGCGGTACTAAGGGCTTCATAAAGTTCCCGACGTTTTACGGGTTTAATAATATATGCGTTGAACCATCTGAGCAGGGTCATTTTTGCATCCGCCCCAAGGGTCCCCTGGGGAACCATGAGGATGAGGCTGACGCCGTTGATGGCCTTATCGTTATTTATTTCCGCTGCAAGCCGCCAGCCGTCCATTTTTGGCATGATCATATCGATAAGAGCCACCGAGAAGGGACGGCCCGCAGCAGCTGCGCTTACAAGTTTGCTCAGGGCTTCTTCTCCGGAGGCAGCCTCTTCTACATGGGCATACCCAATCTCAAGGAGATAATTTACAAGAATGCGCCGGGTTTCTCCGAAATCGTCCACAATAAGGATTCGTTCATCCGTTTTTATATCAGGATAGGCGGGAGCAAACTCAAATTGGGACCGTTCTACGGGTATGGTAAAACGGAATATGGAGCCTCCGTTTTCATTGGGAACCATGGATATTTCTCCATCCATGGACTGAACCAGATGCCGCGAAATTGCTAGCCCCAGACCGGTGCCGCCGAATCGCCGGGTTGTGGAAGGATCGCCCTGAAAAAAGGTCGTAAAGAGCCGGGGCCGTAATTCGGGAGCTACCCCAATACCCGTATCAGCGACGGAGATAGTAAGGGCTTCCGATCCCTGATACATAGTCTTTCTACAGGAAACGATGATGCTTCCTTCCCGGGTGAATTTAACCGCATTCTTTACCAGATTGATGATGACCTGCCTGAACCGGTTAGGATCTCCCTTGATCTGCAGGGCCGCATCCCGGGGTATATCGATGGCAATTTCAAGGCCCTTTTTATGGGCCTCCAGGGAGATCATATCAACCGATTGTTCAATCATTTCTTCCACAGAAAAATCGATGCGTTCCAGGCTTAATTTCCCCGCTTCGATTTTGGAGTAATCAAGGATATCATTGACCAGCGAGAGCAGTACATCCGCAGAAAAACGGATTTGCCGGGTATATTCGCTTTGTTCCCGATCCAGGTGGGTATCCTGCAGCAGTTCGCTCATACCAATGATGGTTTGTATGGGGGTGCGAATCTCATGGCTCATGTTGGCCAAAAATTGACTCTTTGTTTCCATGGCCCGTTCGGCAATCTCCTTCGCTTCCTGAAGCCGCTTCCCTTCCTGCCGTTCCTCCGTTTCATCATCCACCAGAACGGCTACAAAGGGCCCCCGTTGATGGGGCAGGGCCTGTTCTTCCTCCGGTATTGCCCAGGCACGGATACTGAGCCATCGGGGACTGCCCGAGGCGTTCCGAAAGAAGGTACTGAAGCTGACGGATCTGCTAGAGCCAGCTATAAGCCGGGAAAAATGGTATGCAAATTTATAGGCATCCCGGGAATGAAGAAATTCGGGGAAACTTTCCTCTAATGTGGCTATATCCCGGCCTGAAAGAGAATCGAAGGTCCGTTTAAAGGGTTCATTGGCATCGACCAGGAAGCCATTCTCATCGAGCAAGGCGATGGCTGCACTGGCATTGGCAAAGAGCCGTTGATAGAGGTTTAAGGGCGAGCTGACCGAATCTTCTTGCATGAATACCTTCTTATGCAGTGTCTACATATTTGGTCGTACCACTTCCATGGTTTTCTTTAATATTTCCAGAGGCTTAAGGGGTTTTATAAGGTAACTTTTTACCCCTGCCTGAAAGGCTCGGATCACCGATTCACGCTGTGTAACCGCTGAAAGCACAATAATAGGCAGATGAATATCCCGGGCCTTTAGTTCCTGCAGTACCTTGAACCCATCAACTTTGGGCATAAGAAGATCCAGAAAAACCAGGTCATACTCCTTATTGCCCACCTGGTTTAGAAAGCTTTCTCCATCCTGGTAGGCATCTACCTGGGCTCCGACCTGTTCAAAGGTGGTTTTAACCAGTTCTTGAATGACAAAATCGTCATCCACTGTGGCAATCTTCATGTCTTCCATTCTGTCCCGCATGTCATCAATGCTGAGGGGCCGTTTTGTATCTTCTGTTCCAAATTTAAGCATAACCGATTCAGGTTCGGTATTGGGTTCTGCCTGCAGGATTTTTTCACTGATTATCTCGGCCTTTTTCTCACCAAATTCGGTCCTGCCATCCATTTCGCTGAGGAGACCTTCAAGGGCATACTGGAGATTTGTGGTTACTTCGATATCTGCATACTCTTTTCTGCCGGCGATAAATTTTTTTGTAAACTCATCTCTGGTAAGTATACGTATATGGCGCTGCTTTGCCCGGGTTGCCTGGATAACCGTATCGAGCAATTTTTGCAGGTTAGTACCATCTGCAAAAGAAAGTTTGATATCGCTCAGCATGATAATTACCTTGGGGACCCTGATATCATACAGATCGATGAGTTCCAGAATTTTAAAACGGAGCAGGTCCAGCTTTTCCCGGTTCAAGCCCTGGGCGATTTCAATAAATAGTATGTTATCATTAACATGAACTTCTACGATGGAAGGGGTATCATCAATATCGAACTGGACATTCAGTAATTCTGAAAGGGTGGCGAAGAGGGCATCGATCTTGATTGGCTTGGTAAATACCTTCTTGACGTTATACTGAACTAGTTCGATAATCTTTTTCCGGTCAATCTTCTGGGCCGTCACGATGACCGGGATGGGAGCCGTATTGGGGCTTTTCTTTTTTTCCTTCAGCACCTCGATACAACTCTGACGGCTCAAGTGGTAATCGATGATAACCAGATCGGGCATGGTGTTGCGGATTTTTGCAATGCCATCGAGGCCGTTAATGGCAACACTGACTTCGAGTCCCGCATTACTCAGCTTAATGCGGAGGTATTCCCGTAAGAGGGGGGATTCATCAATAATAACAACCTGTTTCATAGATAGTATTATTCTAGGTGAGACTGGTAGAACCTGCAAGTATAAGGAGGCAGAAAATGGCAAAACGGGTTTTGGAATTTATTGCAGAAGGTTTTGAAGATGTGGAAGCGGTCACCCCTGCGGATTACCTCCGACGGGCCGGAGTAGAGGTGGTTTTAGCAGCGGTCGGAGCCAGCACAACGGTAAAGAGCAGCCGCGGACTTTCCCTTGTGGCCGATACTACCCTGGCGGAGCTTGCATCCCGGGGAGCCCTGGATCCAACCGGATGGGACGGCCTTGTTATCCCCGGCGGCATGCCCGGGGCTTCCAATATTGCGGGCTCGGTAACGGCGGTGACCTTCTTAAAGGATATGCACAGGGCCGGGAAACTGATCGCAGCAATCTGTGCTTCCCCTGCGGTGGTTCTTGCTCCCCTGGGGCTCCTTTCCGGCAAACGGTTTACCTGTTTCCCCGGTATGGAAAAGAATGTATCCGGTGCAATCTGGAAGGAAGATCGGGTTGTGGTGGATGGCCAGCTGATTACCAGCCGTTCTGCGGGTACCGCCGGTGAATGGGCCTATGAAATTATACATAGGTTGATGGGGCAGGACGGCGCAGATAAGGTAGCCCAGGCAGTGTTGTTACACAGGGCGGTTTAGGCTTCGTTTAAAGTGGGCCAGCTTCCGTGTTTCGATGCGAGTGCCGGGAATTCGGATGATTTCCCGGGCAAGCTGATTCCCCAGCTCTGCACAGTCTGACAGGGAACGGTTCCGAAGCCAGGCGGCAATAAATCCCGCCGCAAAGGCATCCCCCGCACCGGTGGTGTCGAAGGGTACGATTTTTTGAGTCGGGGCTATATAGGTTTCTCCGTTTGCGAAGACCCGTCCGCCCCGGTCTCCCAGCTTTACCGCAATAATGGGGAAGATATCCTGTTTTGTCAGGTTCTGCAGGGGCCGGAACCGGTCCGCTTCGTCTAAATCATCCGGATGTAAAAGTCCCATCCGCGGGTCCAGGTAGGTGCAGAATACCTGAGCTTCGTCTTCATTTAAAAAGAGAATGAGCGGTTTGGTTCGGCAGTAGGTTTCAAGCAGCGGTGCGTGGGCCTGCACCATCTCTCTGGAACCCGCATCTATGGCGATAAAGGTTCCATACTGTTCCGCCAGACGCAGCACGTGCTCTACCAGGGCAGTACGGCCTAAAATATAACCATCCAGCATGATGAGCCGGGTCTGGCGGACGAGTTCCGCCTGGATATGTTCTGGCCCCAGTTCTAAAGCAGCTGAAGGGCTTGCAAATATCCGGCTGGGCTCGGCCCCTTCCGCTTTAAGGATGACACAGGCGCCGGTGGCCCTATCGGTCCGTACCAGTAAAGGCTTTGCCCCCGCCGTTTCCAGTTCCCGTGCAAAGGCTGCACCCCAGCCGTCATCACCTACACTGCCGATAAAGGCGGTGTTAAGCCCCAGCTGGGCGGCCAGTTTCACCGTATTGGCCGCCCCGCCACCGGCGCACAGTACCGGTTCATGCAGCTGTTGGACCAGAGCGGCGAGCTGCTCCACGGGGATGTGGCGGCCTTTAGATGCTTCGGGCAGTGCGAGGGTAGCTTCTTTTTGAGCAAAAATATCCACCAGGGCGTTGCCAATTCCTACAAGTTCAAAGTCCGCCGTATCCATTCATCAACCTGTTATTTTGCCTTGGCTAGTAAAGAAGCCAGGGCAGGATTTTTAACCAGATCATTTTTTAGTCCCTCCGCCCGGGCTTTATTTACATAGTCAGGGTGCTGGAAGGTATAGGTAAAGTTAGTGTGGATGTCATAGGTCCCCGCCATGAGGGCATAGGCATCTTCGGTCATCACCAGTTCCTCATCGGTGGGGATGATGAATATGGGAATTTTGGAATTGCTTGCCGCAATGTTCGTTTCCGCATTCCGGCTCCGGGCGATGGCATTCTTTTCAGGATCGTAGACGATGCCAAGTCCTTCCAGGCCCTCCAGCACCTTTTTCCGGATAAAGGGGGCCATTTCGCCGACGCCGGCGGTAAAGACCAGGGCATCCACCCGGCCGAGGGCTGCCATGTATGCGCCGATGTATTTCTTAAGCCGGTAGGCTTCGATATCCTGGGCGAGCTCTGCCCGTTTATCACCCTTTTCGACCGCAGCCTGAATATCCCGGCGATCCGTATATAGCCCGGTAATACCCAGGAGGCCCGATTTCTTGTTAAGAGTGCTTTCTATTTCCGAAGCGCTGGCACCGGTCTTCCGCATCATGTAGAAGGGAACCGCCGGGTCCACATCGCCGGACCGGGTGCCCATGACGAGGCCTTCCAGGGGAGAGAGTCCCATGGATGTATCGAAGGAGCAGCCGTCCTTTACCGCATTAATGGAGGAGCCGTTGCCGATATGGGCGATGATAAGGTTCACATGGTGAAAGTCCTTGCCCAGGAGCACCGCAGCCCGTTTAGAGGTGTAGAGGAAGCTGGTGCCATGAAAACCATAGCGGCGGACCGCATGCTGTTCGTACCAGTCATAGGGAACCGCGTAGAGGTAGCTCGATTCGGGCATGGTCTGGTGCCAGGCGGTGTCCATGATGGCGCAGTGGGGCACATTGGGGAGCACCTTTTTTGCCGCCTCAATACCCATGATGTTTGCGGGATTGTGGAGCGGTGCCAGGTCGGAGACTTCATGAAAGGCCTTCATGACCTCATCGGTAACAATCACCGACTTGATGAATTTAGAACCGCCGTGAACAACCCGGTGTCCCACAGCCTTAATCATCCCCATATCGTGGATGACCCCATGGACCGGATCGGTCAGGGTCTTGATGATGAGATCCACCGCCTCGGTGTGGTTCGGGCAGTTGTGCTGTAATGTGTATTCTTCTTTTCCCTTTGCCTTGTGGGTGATAAAGGAATTGCCCTGGGTAACCCGTTCTACGATACCTACCGCCAGGACTTCCTTGGCATCCCAGTCATAGACCTGGTATTTTGCGGAGGAAGATCCGCAGTTGAGTGTTAAAATAACCATGAAAACCTCCAGAAAATGTGTGCGATTATCAAAAAAGGGAATGGTTCTAGTGATGGCTTAGGGCTCCCATAGGGGATCCCCCCATCCTATAAAAGATCCCCCCGATCAGCTTTACGTATCTCTTCTACTATAGTTTTAACCTGCTGGCTTTCGCCTTTTTTGCAGATTAATACCGATGGCGGTCCCCCGTCGTTCCCGGACCGTATCACAACGATAAGGTCCTCTACTCCGCAGAGAGCCACGGGAATGTCAGAATTAACAAAACAGTTTGATGAACCTGCGGTGAACACCGGTGCGGTATCTGAGTTGTGAACGGCCCCATCCTGTTCAAGGACTTTGGCATACTCATCCCAGCTGCCCACATCGGTCCAGTTAAAGCGGGCCGCTACCATGGCCACGGAGGAACATGTTTCGGCAATTGCGTAGTCGATAGATATGGACTTAACCGTCTGGTACGCTTCTGGTAAGCCGGGCCAGCGGCTCAGGATGGCTACCCCATCACGGGTCTCGTACTGTTCATCTGTTATCGGGGGCAGCGCTTCGTAGGGCGCCAGGGTTTCCGGTGCATGCTGCATGAACTGGGAGCGCATAAAGTCCACATCAAAGGCGAACATGCCGGAGTTCCAGTAAAAGCTGCCCCTGGCAAGAAAGGTCCGGGCTGTAGCCAGGTCGGGCTTTTCCCGGAAGCTTGTAACGTGGTACGCCCGGGCGTCAAGGGCGGTGATGCTCGTGCCCGCCTCGATATAGCCAAAACCCGTTTCGGGACGGGTCGGCGGAATGCCAAAGACCACAAGGAAGCCCGATGCGGCGAGCTGCGCCGCTGCCAGGGCATCGGCAACAAAATCCTTGAGGGGTCCGATAATATGGTCGCTTGTGAGGACCAGGGCAGTTCTTTTTGCCTGAACCGGGCCCTGCGAAGCCCCGGGGGCTTGGGTTCTATCAGCCCCTGTTTTTGCCAGGTAGCTTACCGCACAGGCGATGGCCGGAGCGGTATTTTTCCCAACCGGTTCGGGTATAACGACAACCCGGCGCCGCTGAGATTCCGGCAGGGCGGCACAGGCCTTTACCACATGGGGCACATGGGAAGCTCCGGTTACAATGATGAGCTTGCCTTCCGGTACAATGACCGCAAAGGCCCGTTCCAGGGCAGCCTGAAAAAAGGTGCCCCCGCCAGGGAGGGCTAAAAACTGCTTGGGACAGCGGGAATTGCTTGCGGGCCAGAGCCGGGTGCCTGAACCGCCAGCCATGATGATGCAGTCGGTAAACATTGCTCGATTATACGCCATTATGGCTGTTTGCCGCAACTGTTCTGTGGTATCATACACCCATGGCAAGGCAGAAAGATGATGAATGGTTCCAGGATGAGGCCTTTTGGGATCGCTTTGCGCCGATCATGTTCGATGAACAGCGCTGGGCGGAGGTCCCCGCCGTGGCCGATGGCATAGAGGCGATCTATCGGTCCGTCGCAGGGGCGGGTCAGAATGGCTCCGCAGGCACCGGCACCGGCCAGCACGGCGGGGCAGCTGGCATTAGCGCCGCCGATGACACTGGCGCCGCCTCTGGATCTGGCGCAGTCGCAGGCACCGGCACCGGCCAGCAAGTCGCGGCCGTTGATACCGGTGCTGCCCCCAGCGGTAACCGGGCTGCGCTGGTGAGCTCCAGCACTGGTCTAGCCATTCTGGACCAGTGCTGTGGTCTTGGCCGCCTTTCGGTGGAGCTGGCCCTTCGGAGGCACCGGCTCACCGGCATCGATATTACCCCTTCCTATCTTGAGGCCGCCCGGGAAAGTGCGGATGATGAGGGCCTTTCTATCGAGTTTATACAGGTTGATGTGCGGCGCTTTGTCCGGCCAGATTTTTATAATCTCGTGCTGAACCTCTATACCTCATTCGGCTACTTTGCAGATGCTTCGGATGACCGGCAGGTGGTTGCTAACGCCTATGAATCCCTGGTGCATGGAGGGCTTTATATCATCGAGACCCTGGGCAAGGAGATAGCGGTGCGGGATTTTACCGAAGGTGAATGGTTTGAACGGGCCGGGGCGGTGGTCCTTACCGAGTTTGAGCCAGTCAACGGCTGGGAATACCTTAACAATCGCTGGATTCTGCTCCAGGGCGGTGAGCGTTTTGAACGGACCTTTAAGCAGCGGCTCTATGCAGCGACAGAACTGCGGCGCCTCATGCTGGATGTGGGCTTCACCGCTGTCTCTGTCTATGGCGACTGGGATAGAAGGCCCTATGATTACAGAGCCCTTAAGTTAATCGTGGTGGGAAAAAAATAAGCTGGACAGGACCCGGAGAGCCCTATCCAGCCCGTAAATTGTACAGGTGTACCCTTTATTTAATCAATATGAATTCTACTCTCCGGTTCTTCCACCAGTTATCCCGGTCTTCATATTTTACCACTGGCCTGGTACCGCCCATGCCGACATAGGTTAAGCGGTTCTTGTCGACCCCAAACTCGATGAGTTTATCCACAATAGCCTTAGCCCGGGCTTCGCTTAAGGGTTGGAGTTCCTCCGTTTCTTCCTTTGCAGTCCGTGTAACCGGGTTCGCATGGCCCTCTACCTTAACCTTATACTCCTTAAATTTATTCAAGATTTCCGCAATCCGTTTTAACACCCGCAGGTTATTATCAACCTTATCTTGTGGCAGGGTATTAAAGTCTGCGCCATTTTCACGGAATATAATGGACGGAACCTTAATCTTTAGGACATCCCCTTCCCGGATTACGAGCACATCCACCCCGATGGTGGCAGAGCTGCTGCTGCTGTTACCAAGGGTGTCGGTGGCCTGGATCTGGACGGGGTAGTCAGTGGCGGCCTGTACAAGCTCTCCCTTATTACTCCTTCCATCCCAGGTGTATTTAGCAGAGGGTGTCCCCTTACCTTCGATCCGATAGAAAAGCTGTTTCGGTCCCTCCGGTTCACGGATTTCCAGGGACCATGAAGCTATGGGGGAAGCATCCTGAACATTGATGTTCATAGTAAGTTCATCATCAACACCATCGTTGTCGGGACTAAAGTACTGAGGAGTAGCGGAGAAACTCAGTTTCGGTCCCGTAATATCCACGAGTATCCCTGGGATGCTTTGATCTATGACATCACCCTTGGTATAGAGCACCTGGAGCCGGGCTGTATAGGTGCCTTCTACAACCTGGCCGGCATCGTTTTTGCCATCCCACATAAGGGTCTCCGGGGGTGTTGATTTCCCGGACCCGAGGGTTCGATTGACAGCACCTGCAGCTCCCACCAGTTCCAGTTTCCAGGAGTCTATACCGTCCCTGGGATTCAATATGACAGAGAAGGTGGTCGTATCGAACTTACCGTCCCCGTTAGGGGAGAGTCCTGTGGCAGAGGCAGTAAAGAATGCCCGGGGAACGCGGGCATCCACCGTTATGGGTTCCAGGGTTTTACTGGTCTTGTTGCCCGCCTCATCGGTGGAGCTTACGGTAAACCGGTAATTGCCGTCTGCAACCTGGTTACCCGCACTATCGGTGCCGTTCCAGCGGATATCCGGGGCTGAACCCTTCCATTCCCAGCTTATCAATGTTTTTCCCGTCATATCGATGATCTCAGCCTTCCAGCTGTCTTCCCCTGGGGTTTTAATATCCACCGGGAGGAAATCCTTCTTACCATCCTGATTCGGTGAGAACAGGGTATAGGGCGCAGAAAGGCTCAGTTCAGGCGCAACCGTATCTACCACAAAGGTCTGGGATGTGGCTATTGGATTGTTCCCATTGATATATTTAATATCCGCCCGACCTGTATACTGTCCATCGGGCACCACCGTTCCGGCATCGCTCCTGCCGTTCCATGAAATGCTTTCGGGTGTCTTACCCCGGCCTTCGAAGCTGCGAACGCTTTTTTGTGCCCCGTCAAAAATTTCTACCTTCCAGGTCTGGATGCCATCCTTAACCTGAAGCTGAGGCAGCAGAGTAACAGTATCCTTGACTCCGTCTCCGTTGGGCGAGAAGGCCCGGAGGTCCGTGCTGAGGAGTACCGGTGTATCGGCGGTGCTTAGGGTAATACGTACCGAGTTGGAATAACCCGTGTTTCCTGCTCTGTCGGTGGAGACCAGTCGGTATTCATAGTCCCCGTCGCTGGCAAGCCGGCCAGAATCGTCCCGGCCGTCCCAAACCAGCCGCTTGTCTGGCTGGCCCGCAAAACTAAAGGATTTTATAAGCACTCCGCTGCCTTCTTTATAAGCCTGGCCTTCGCCTGTTACCCTGCGGATTTCGCCCTTCCAGCTTTGCTCTGTAGTTCCTTCCTGGATAAAGACCATGGTATCCTGTTTGCCATCGTTGTTGGGCGAAAAGGCGGGGTATTCAGTCTGTACCGCACCGGAAGGGGGTGTGATGTCCATGATAAAGGTCGGAGAAAGGGTGGTGGCCACATGGCCGTTCTGATAGGTAACGGAAAGTTCTGCCTGGTATGTTCCCTCCGCAATCAGGTCTCCCTGGTCATTTTTACCATCAAAATCGGTCTGGGGCGGTACGGACTGTTTTCCTGTATAGGTCCGGACCACAGAACCGGACTGGTTTTTCACCGTGATTTTCCAATCGACAATACCTTCTTTTACCGGGACCCCGGGGCTGAGCCTCAGGGTATCCTTAATCGCATCCCCATTGGGAGAGAAGTAGCTATCTCCGATAAGGAGACTCACCGTGGGCTGTAAGGTGTTTACGATGATGTTGTCCAGTTTCGTATTTCCCGAGTTCTGGGCCCTATCGGTGGCACTGATCTGATATGAGTAAACCCCATCGGGGACTATGGCTCCCGTATCGTTTTTACCGTCCCAAATAATGGGTTTCGGTTCATCCTTTGTCACATTAAAGGACCGGATCTTTGTCCCCGCAGCAGTGTAAATCCCCGCATCCCAGAGATCTTCCCTGGAACCCTTCTGAACTATTTCAAAGGTATCTTTGTTGCCGTCCCCATCGGGGGAGAAGATCATCAGTTTTGTAAGGTCCGCTGAGTCGCCGGCAGCGGTAATTTCTACCGCCGGGGGTGTATTATCTACAATTACCTCATAACGGGGTGATGTGGCGGTGTTTCCATTATCATCGGCTGCGGAGAGGGTAAAGAAATAGCTCCCGTCAGGTGCTACCTGCCCCGATTCCAGAACGCCATCCCAGCGGAGGGTTTCGGGAACCGCTACCCCGGATTTTACATCCAGAAGCCGGTCCAGTACATTCCGGAAGCCCTGGGTTTCGGGACGCCGCTCCTTGTTGCGGTAGGTCCTGACCAGGTTGTTCTGGCTGTCAAAAATTTCCAGCTTCCACCAGTCCACATATCGCTGATCGGTTATGCTGACAGGAAATTCCAGGGCATCCGCCTTGCCATCGTTATTTGGTGAAATATAGCGGGTCCCAGGATAGTCTACGGTGATAACCGGCGGCTTTTTATCCGCCACACCCATGGTCCAGGATGCACCGGTTCCAATGGCCCATATATCATTATAAAGGGGCTTAGCCGCCAGGGTTGCCCCAATGTCACCCTGCTGGTTTTTACCAGTTCCCTGCAGGACAAAGTTGGCAGTAATGCCCACCGAGGGAATCCCTGAAACGTGTTTACCCAGCAGGGCTTCTTCTATGTTAAGGCCGGTAGAGGCAGAAACGGTTATCAGCTGTGCTATGGTTGCATTAAGTCCCAGCTTCCAGGTCAGGTTCATAAAGCCCGGTAAAGCCAGGTCTGTGGCAAGCCCCAGCCTGAGCGGGTCCGGTTTTCCATCCTTGCCTGGGATACGGAGGTAATCGAAGGAGACGCCCCCCGCAAGGGTAAAGGGGGAGGGGATGAAACTTTTGCCAAGCCCTCCAAACACGACTGCCCAGGTAAAATCATCAAGGATAAGGAGTTTTCCCATATTATACCGGAAACCCAGATCCAGTGCGGCGGTCCAGTCGGTGCCAAATCCAAAGTTCAGTCCAGTCCCGACGGTCATGCCGGGGTACAGTTCCTTGGCGACCCCCAGGTCAAGACCAAAGGTGGTCCCGATAGGAAAAGAATTAAATGGACTCGAGAGAAGCCGCATGGAACCGGAAAAAACCGCATATTTAGTGGGATAGATGGCCCCCAAAGAAAGGGCGTGTCCAATTCCCGGTTCTGAACCAAGCCCGGTAAGGAGCAGATAGCCCGCATCCAGGACCGTTCTCTGTGCCTGGCCTGCACTGGCGGGATTGAGCGACTGGGCCGCAGAGGAGCCTGCAGAGGTTGTAAAAAGCCCAGCCCCTGCCGCCTGGGGTGAATAAAGATCCTGGGCGGTGTCGACACCGACGGTCTGGGCAAATAGGGGGAGTCCGCCCATCAACATACGTATCATCAAAAGAACTGAACATTTCAGCCGGGGGGATAGGTGCATGTATACCTCCATACTACTTATTATAACAATCGGTCATGGTAGTCCGATACAAAAGGCCAAACAATTATAATATATCAGTATGTGGTATACTAAACCTATGAGAAAAGAAACATTTCTGAATAGTCCTCTGGGACTGCTTAAGATTGTGTATAACGAATCTGCTCTGGAAGAAATCCTGTTTTTAGATCAGGTTGATGAAGTGAGGGCCGGTTCTGTGGCAGACCTGCCGCCATTTGTGGGGCAGCTTGCGGCCGAATTAGAGGCCTATTTTAATGGAAAGCTGCAAACCTTTTCTGTTCCTATCAATCTGGATCGAGGTACCGACTTTCAGCGCCGGGTTTGGCAGGCCCTGCTCGCCATCCCCTATGGCAAGACAGTTACCTATGGGGAACTAGCCCGCTCGCTCGGCCTTTCCGCTGGGGCAAGCCGGGCGGTCGGCAATGCCTGCGGGGCGAACCCCCTTCCCATTATCGTTCCCTGTCACCGGGTTGTGGCTGCCAACGGGAGCCTTGGGGGATATTCAGGGGGCCTCTGGCGCAAAGAAGGGCTGCTAAAAGTAGAAAGGCAGTAAAAAGGGGCTCTCTGCTGCAGAGAGCCCCAAACAGGCAGTTGGTCAACAACGCCGGTCAACAACGCTGACGGCAACATCGCCGTCGATCAGCGACACCGCCTGGCAACATCGCCAGCCGGCAATAAAACCGTCGGTCAACTTCGCCGGCCGTCAACAACGCCGACGGCAACATCGCTGGCCCGGGTCTACCCCTTAACTACCCCTTATAGCAGAGCACGGGTTTTCGGGCCGCGGTTGTTTCGTCGAGCCGGCCCACGGGGGTGTGGTGGGGGGCCGATTTCACGAGCTCCGGATTATTCTGGGCTTCTTCGGCGATGGCGAGCAGAGCCTGAGCAAAGGCTTCCAGGGTTTCCGGGTTTTCGGTTTCCGTGGGTTCCACCATAAGGGCTTCCTTAACAATGAGGGGGAAGTAAATGGTTGGCGGATGGAACCCATAATCGATGAGCCGTTTGGCAATATCCAGGGTGTGGATCCCATTGGCCAGTTCCGGGGATGCCACAAATTCGTGCATATTCCACCGGCCTGCTCCATACACCGCAGGATAGTGTTCCTGTACAAGGCTCCTCAGATAGTTGGCATTAAGGACCGAGTATTCGGCTACCCTGCGCAGGCCATCGGCCCCGAGGCGTCTGATATAGGCATAGGCCCGGACCAGTACGGCAAAGTTGCCGTAAAAGGCCTTAACCCTGCCAATGGAGCGGGAAGGCATTCGGAAGCTATAGCCTTCGGAGGTTTTTGCAGCCACCGGTCCGGGGAGAAATTCTGCCAGTTCAGCCGAAACGCCCACCGCACCAGCACCAGGACCGCCCCCACCATGGGGAGTCGAGAAGGTCTTGTGCAGGTTCAGGTGCATCACATCAAATCCTAGATCTGCGGGTTTTACAATGCCCACCAGGGCATTCATGTTAGCTCCGTCACCATACACGAGGCCGCCAGCCCGATGTACTATGGAAATAATCTCCTTTATATTCCGTTCAAAAAGGCCCAGGGTACTGGGATTGGTTATCATGAGTCCCGCTACCGTTCTGGCATTTTCTCCGGAACAGGCAGCCCGCAGGGCTTCCAGGTCTACCCCTCCGGATGAATCGGAAGGGATAGTTTCCGCCACGAGGCCTGCCATGGTACAGCTTGCGGGGTTTGTGCCATGGGCAGAGTCGGGAATGAGTATCCGTGTGCGGTTCGTTTCCCCCCGGCTTGTATGCCAGGCTCGGATAACCAGAACCCCCGTAAGCTCCCCATGGGCTCCCGCCGCGGGCTGGAGACTGACGGCCTTAAAGCCCGTGATTTCCTGCAACGCAGCCTGCAGTTCGTAGATAAGAGCCAGGGAGCCCTGGGATAAGGATTCCGGGGCCAGCGGATGGGCCCGGCGGAACCCTCCGTAGGAAGCGGCCTCTTCGTTCATCTTGGGATTATACTTCATGGTACAGGACCCCAGGGGATAGAATTGACCGTCTATCGAAAAATTAAGATGGGAAAGCCGGGTAAAGTGGCGGACCACCGAGAGCTCATCCAGTTCGGGGAGTTTTGGCGGCTCCCTGAGGAGGTCCCCGGGGAGGGCCGTTTCAGGGACTGAAGGTTCAGGCAGCTGTACCGCCCGCCGTCCGGGCATACTTTCTTCCTGCAAAAGGGGAACCAGGGTTTGCATCATCCTGCAGCCTCCTGTAAAGCCTGTACCAGGTCTTCGATATCAGAGCGGTTATGTTTTTCGGTAACACAAACAAGGAGTTCCTTATTACGCTCAGGATAATACCGGGAAAGAGGAAGGCCAGGAACAATCTGTTTTGCATAGAGCCTTTCAGCCAGGGTCTCCGCATCTATGGGGGTACGGACCACAAATTCCTTAAAGAAGAGACCCTGCTCTACCGAGAAGCCGGGAATTTCGGCGATTTTTCTGGCCGCAAAGTGGGCATTGTGCCAGCAGAGTTCCGCCGCCTCCCGTAAGCCCTGCCTGCCCATCATGGCTAGATAGATACAGGACCGCAGAGCCATGAGTCCCTGGTTGGAACAAATGTTGGAAACCGCCTTCTCCCGCCGGATATGCTGTTCCCGGGCTACCAGGGTAAGGACAAAGCCCCGTCTGCCCTGGCTGTCTTTGGTTTCACCCACAAGCCGGCCCGGTAACCGGCGCACCAGGGCGTTGGTGGTACCCATGATGCCGAGGAAGGGTCCCCCGTAGTTCAGGTCGTTCCCCAGACTCTGGCCTTCGGCGGTCACCACATCGGCCCCCCATGCTCCCGGGCTCTTAAAGAGTCCCAGCATGATGGGGTCTGCATGAACCACAAAGAGTCCGCCCTTTGCATGGACCGCCTCTGCGGCTCCCTGAAGTTCAGGGATAATACCGAAAAAGTCAGGATAGGAAGCTACCAGTACCGCCAGGTCCTGCTCAGGAAGTGCAGCCGCAGCGTCGGCCGGTCTCCCCGAGTATTCCTGGATAGTGCACTCAAATGCAGAAAGGTAGGTTTTGATGACCTCCTTGTATTCTGGATGCAGGCCCCGGGGCAGCAGTATACGGGTATGGCCTTCAGTGTTCTTAAGCCCCATCAGGACCGCCTCGGCCAGGGCTGTTGCCCCGTCATAGTGGCTTGCATTCACCGCGTCCATCCCGGTAAGTTCCGCCACCATGCTCTGGTATTCAAAAATAGCCTGCAGGGTCCCCTGACTTACCTCAGGTTGATAGGGTGTATAGGCGGTGAGAAATTCACCCCGGCTTGCCAGGGCTGGCACGACCGCAGGAATAAAGTGGTCATAAGCCCCGGCCCCAAGGAACCAGCGATAGGTATCTGCCTGGGCATTGGAATTGGCCAGGGTGGCCAGTTCCCGCAGGACCTCCAGTTCGCTCCTGCCCGCGTCCAGGGCCAATTCAGGGAAACGATGTTCCTGGGGGATGTCTGCGAACAGGTCCTCCAGGGAAATTATGCCAAGCCGGTGGAGCATATCCTCCCGCTGGGCATCGGTAACCGGGATGTAGGGCACGATTATTCCTCCGCGGCTATCTTTTCATACTCTGCAGGGCTCAGGAGGCTGTCAAAGGCTGCGGGATCTTCGGGAACAAGGCGGATAATCCATCCATCACCATAGGGATCCTTGTTGATAAGGTCCGGTGCATCCTGAAGCTGGGTGTTTACCGCAGTAACCTTGCCTGCCACAGGCACATAGATGTCGCTGGCAGCCTTTACCGACTCTACGACCCCAAAGGCGGCACCCTTTCCAAAACTGACACCGACCTTTGGCAGGTCCACGAATACAATATCCCCCAGGCTGTGCTGGGCATGGTCAGTAATACCGATGACCAGTTCACTGCCATCCCTCCGGGCCCATTCATGGGTTTTTGCATAACGACAGCGTTCATCTAATTTCATTTGGTTCTCCTGTAGGTTGGAACATATAAGGGCCGTTGTACAACGACCGCCGGTTTTGCACTTCCGCGGATAGAAACTGCCATTTCGGTTCCCACCTTTGCAAAAGCGGGGGGAACGAAAGCGTTGGCTGAATAGGTTTCCGTGGTAGGGCAGTACATGCCCGCCACACAGTTTCCTATTTCATGGCCTTCCTGGTCAAGAACGGGGTAGCCCTCCCGGGGAACCCCACCCTTTACATTGATGGTAACCAGTTTCCGGGAAAGTCCCCGGGATTTCAGATCCAGCAGGGCTGCCTTGCCGAT
>JAAYUZ010000195.1 GCA_012517385.1 Treponema sp.
ATGCAGGCACATCAATAAAGAACAGGGGGGCTGTCCTACGGGGAGTGCGGTTATTACCGGGGGAGGAAATCTTCCCTGCCGGTATGTGATACACACCGTAGGGCCGGTCTGGCATGGAGGGAATTATAAAGAAGCGGAGCTACTTGCCTCCTGCTACCGCCAGAGCCTGAAACTAGCGGATACCCAGGGATGTACCAGCATAGCCTTTCCCAATATCAGTACCGGTGTATACGGGTATCCCAAGGCTGCAGCCGCAGAGATTGCTATAAAAACCGTACAGACAGAGCTGCCCCTCTGTGAAAACCTGGAGCACCTCTACTTTGTTTGTTTTGATGAGGAAAATTACGGGCTCTATGTAGAACTTCTTGGAGCTGCACGAGTCAGCCTGTAAATGAACGAAGCACTTCCAGGGCTTCCATGGGCAGCGAAAGTGTTTTAAGCCTGCTTTTTTCGCCAGATATAAGTTGTATCCGGCTCTTTGAACAGCCAACTTTTTTTGCCAAAAAGGCTATAAGCTCCGTATTTGCCTTCCCATCCTCCGGGGCAGCGGCAATTTTAATCCGTAATCTATTTTCTGCAAGACCTGCAATTTCGGTCTTTGATGAGCCTGGTACTGCTTTAATATCGATAAGCAACGCGTCATCCTTTATGCGATACCAGTTATCCATGGTGGGCCATCCAATAGGGTTTTCCCAGTTCCCAGCGGCATGATATTGATGAGTTTCCATTCTCTTGCAGACTAAAGGCCAGGTTCGCCACCGCACCCTGGCGGAAACGAAAGGGTCCAGTTTCCTGATAGAGCTTCCGGGCAAGCTCTAAAACACCTTCGCCGGCTTCTAGGGCTATGACCAGAAAGGGCTCAGCGGCCTGTTCTGGCTTCGCAGTTATAACATCTGGTTTATCTTGCAGGATAAGGTTTGGCTTATGAAGTGACAAAGAAAGGCCCAGGACTGTAATAGAACCGGGCAGGTTATATAGGCCCGGGCTCATTCCATCAATATAACCATCTTCGTTTCTTTCCTGGCTTCTTTGCCTGAGCTGCTGAGCCAGAACTTTACACTGGTCACTGCGGATAGGCTTATCCACCGTATCTACATAAACAAGGGGCGGTAAGAGACGTCCTCCCGTTACACCGGATTGCCAGAGCCGGCGTTGGAGTTCATGAATAGGTTTAAGGCTGTCCCGGTGGGGGATGAGTACGAGCCATCGGTGTATAGCAGTGTTCTTTGAATACATATTCTCAAAAAGGTATAAGCATGATACAGTTATTATATATTGTTGTAAAGAAAGGAACGGAAGATGAAGCATAAGACCAAGCTCCTGGTGGACCGACTGGTAGGAACAATTTCGAGCTGGCCTACCATTGAATGTATTTCTTTGAATGAGGCTGCAACGCCGGATACGCTGGATCCCTATTTTGCCCTGATCCTGGATGTCTATTACCGGGATAGGATACCCTCTGCGGATGAACGGCTTTCAGCCTATGGACAGGATGTGGTAGCCTTTGAGACTTCGAGCCAGACCAATAAGGACCGGTTCCTCATCGGGGATTATCCGATTCGCATAGAGTATAAGGATGTAAAAAAGGTTGATGAACTGGTGACGATCGCCGATTCCCGGGTAGACCAGCTGTGGCTGATTAAGGATCGCGGTACCTATGGGTTTTATCGGCTTGTTCATGGCGATATCCTGTTTCAAAAAAACAGCTGGATTCAAGAAATCCGCAGCAGGCTGAAACATCTGGGGGATCCCTTTTGGATTCAGATGCGGGAGGCCCATCAATCTAAAATGGAGCATTTCCTGAGTGATCTTGGAGCTGCCCTTATTCAGGGTGATAATTTCCATTACCTCATTTCTTCTGCGGGTTTTATAAAAAATGCCTGCGAGGTATTATTTTGCATCAACCATCGTTTTGAGCCTTCCCATCGGGGCTTCTATGAGCAGGTAAAAACACTGCCTAAATTGCCCGATGAATTTATAAGCCGGTTCGAAAGCTTTTTAGCTAATGACAGCGAGATGACTGCGGAACGGAAATATAACCTGGCTCAGCTTATAGCTCGAAGTATCATTTCCCTGTAGGCCTGGGTTGTATATGGATAAGGGCCTCAGAAGCTGCCTGTTCCTCTTTGTCTTTTACTGGCTGGTGTCCCTTTCTGGTTGTGCGAAAGCAGAATCTGCGGATATTCAGTTTGTAGATCAGGATGGCAGGGGGCACACACTCTATACAACACCGAATGGCAAGTCTGGATTGCTTCGGACTGGTTCTTCGTTTGTTTTCAGGTTGGATAGCCCTTTTAAACCAGGGCCCGACTACAGTCTGACTTTAAGTTATACGGTGAGCTGGGATGGCAAAGGAGCTCCTGGTGTGGGCTTCGAGGAAGCCTCTGCCGGGACCCTCTTAGTGAAATTGCTCCGGGATCCTAAAAAGCCTGAGGGTTCTCAGGTGGCCTGGCAGCTTCCCCTCACGTACTCTTTTCTGGGTTTTGAAAAACCTGGTGTTTCTTATAAGGTATATTACAGTATACCCATCGGGATGCAGGAATTTTCTGCACTACTGATGGACTTTAAGAAAGCCTCAAACACTGCATCATCCTCTGTTAGTGTAAAGCTGGAGGATATCCGGCTTGAACCGCTTTGGTTCGGTTTTTTCTTTAATGAAAAAGGCCTGTACTGTACTCCCTTTGTTGCGAAGAGTGCGGATTCTTTTACTATTGATGTACCGGAACAGTACCGGGGATCCGGGCCTTATACTATAGAATTCTCGGCAGCAGAACTAAATGGCCCGCTTGTGTTACGTACCGGTTCCAAGGGGGCTGGGGGCTATATACTTACAGCCTCTTCGCTCCATCCCCTGATAGCGGGCGCTTTGCCGGCCCAGCCCTTCCCTGTGAGCCTTTCTTTGCAGAACAGCTATAACAAATTTATCCTCCGCCGTTATGCGGCACCCCCGATGCCAGCCGCCCCCATTCCGGCTGACCCGGCACTGATACTGGATTATCAGCAGGTCCTCTGGAGGAATCCGGAGTATGAGGTATTTCAGTGGGACCGTTTCCCGGAAATATTGATTTTTGATACCAAATCCTACGAAGTACAGGACCGGCTTTTTAAGCGGCTAGCCTTTTATGTTGAAAAGGCGGGCTATCGGGGGCGGCTGGCCTCAGATGAAGAAATTGCGCCCCTCCATGGCTGGAATGCCCACGATTACCGCAGCAGTGATTTAGCGGATTTTTTTACCACCGCAGAAAAAACCAGATTTCCATTAAACAAGGAGGAGCGGGAACTGCGGGAAATTCTGCTTGCCCAGGGGATTATTCAAACTGGATCCGATGATAAGAGCTATAACCCAGGGAAGGGGGCCATAATCTCGATCTCCCGGGAGTCTGAATCGTACCTCCGCAGACTTTTCATGGTCCATGAGGCTTTTCATGGGCTCTTTTTTATAGACCCGGAATTTCAGGCCTTTGCTTTGGACCGCTGGACCCATCTGGATCCGGTGGCAAAAAAATTCCTTATTGCCTACTTTAAGAATCGTGGGTACGATACGGCTGACTCCTACCTTATGAAAAATGAACTGATGGCTTATTGTCTGCAGCAGAATGTGGCTGGTGCGGCCCTTTATTTTGGTAAAACCCTTCCGGAACGGCTCTCAGCCTTTCCTCAGCATCTGCAGAACATCCCTGAGAAGGATGAAAAGTCAGGAACCTGGCCGGTCCTTGCAAACCTCTTTACATCTGAGGCCCGCTCCTTCTCAGATTATGTAAAGAAGCGCTGGGGCCTTGAAGCCGGCAGGGTTTGGGATATAAAAAAAGAATTCCTATAAAAATTCTTTTATATATGCCAGGTTTTGATTCGTGGTTTTCTGTTTTTGTTCAAAACCTATGTTAAAGCGCCGTTCCGCCTCCAGGGTTGATGGCGGTCCATGGCCGGGAAGGACCACATAATTCCCCGGTAAGGATAGAATTTTGCTTCTCAGGGAGCTTACTTCCAGGGCAGCCCCATAGGAACTGTTGGTGCTCCCAATAAGGCCTGAGGTCATCGCATCGCCGGTAAAGAGGAGGTGGGCTATCCGGAACACCGCAGAATCGGCGGAATGTCCGGGCACCGAAAAGACTTCTACCGTAAAGGGGCCTACCTTAAACTGATCCCCGTCCTTAATCAGCACCGTTTTATGCTCCGCAATTTCATGGTTCAGAGCATAAATCGGCACATCATAGATTCTTTTTAAAGTTCTCAGCCCATGGATATGGTTAAGATGGTCATGGGTAACAAGGATACCCCGCAGGGCATATTCATTTCGTTCAATAAAATCAATAATTTTCTCATCGATACAGCCCGGATCGATAAGTAGGGCTTCCTTAAGTTCAAAGGATTGGTTTGATTTTGGTAGTTGCGGTGCAGTTGTTTGTATCTCCTGTATATCCAGGGAAAAGGGATTGATATGTTGATTCGTATTCCCTTCGGTTCCAATGATATAGCAGTTGGTAAAACCATACAGGCAATAATGAAAGTAGACCTTCATAGTAGTTATTGCTCCAATTCAAAAACCGCTTCAGCGGTATTAGAGGACTTAAAAGAAACCTGTTCGTGCTTGCTTGCAATAAAGAAGGTTTTCTTAACATTGCAGTCAATGAAATCTGAGGACTGAATTTTAGTGTTTATAAAACGGCTATTGTATAAATTAGAGTCATTAAAGGTAGTATCATATATTTGGCTGCCGGTGAAATTAACATGCACCAGTTCCGATCCTTCAAAGGTACAATCTTGAAAGGTACTCCCTGCGAAGGACGTAAATTGGAAATCAGTTTTTGAAAAATCACATTCTGAGAAGTGGGAAAAATCAAAAAAGTTCATTCTAAAAAAGGATTTGGTAAATACACAGAGACTGAAGGTGCAATCGATAAAGCTGCAGCCAAAGTAGCGGCGATGAGAAAAATCTATGCTTGAAAAATGAAGTCCGTTGCATACCAGGTCTTTGACACTGGTCTGACTCTGAATATAGTGGATTAAGCGGCCTGCTTCCAGTTCCGGATTTGCACTGTGCTGAGCACAGGTTTTTGAACCCGAAAGGCTTGGTTTTCCGCAGCCCGCTGCGCAAGGATAAAGGCTGAACATAGGTCAATCATAGGGTTTCCCCTGCTCTGATGCAAGGCCCTTGCACCATTATCTTTCGAAAGGTATTATTGCAACATGTGCTGGTATTGTGGAAGCCCTATACTGGAGACAGAACCCATAGGCCGTTCGTTACGGTGCAGTGATTGTGGAAAGGATCTGCGATGCTGCAAAAACTGTAAATTCTATGTAGTTGGAGCCCGCTCCGACTGTGCAGAACCGAATGCGGAGGTTCCCGCAGATAAGGAACGGGGAAATTTCTGCGACTGGTTTCAGGTTAATCCGAAGCTGAAAGTAAAAACTGAAGGAGAAAAGGCGCAGCGTTCTGCAGCGGAGAATGCAAAATCGGCCTTTGATGCCCTATTTTCATGAAGCAGTCACCGGTTTTATTTCTCGATTCAGGTGTAGGGGGCTTACCCTATTGTGATCATTTTGCACAACTGGCCCCCCAAATTCCCCGTATTTACATTGCCGATCGGGCCCATTTCCCCTATGGCCCAAAATCCCGTGATGAGCTTGGGGCTCTTTTACAGGACCTTATTACAAGAGCCCTGGATCGCTGGCCTGCCAAGGTTGTAGTCATTGCCTGTAATACGGCCACCATTTCGGCCATCGATATTCTAAGGTCCTCATTCCCCGGTATTTCCTTTGTTGGTACTGTCCCGGCGGTAAAACCCGCAGTGCTTGCCAGTACCAGCAACCGAATTGGGGTTATCGCCACAGAGCGGACCATCCGGGAACCCTATATCTATGAGCTTGCTAAGCGGTTTAACCCAAATGCAGAATTGGTAGGGCTGGCAGCTCCCGAACTGGTAGCCTTTGTGGAACATGAATGGTATAGGGCAGACAGAGAAGCTCGGCTTAAGCATGTAATCCCTTATATCGAAACCTTTAGAAAAGCCCATGTGGACAGCATTGTATTAGGCTGTACCCATTTCCTTTTTCTTTTAGATGAATTCAAAACCCTCGCTGAACCTGAAATAGGCATTTTCCATTCCCTCGAAGGAGTTGCCCGCCGGGTACTGCAGCTTCTCGAAAACAGGGGCCTTCTGGCTGAAAGGTCACATAGAACCCGGCAAGCTGCCGAGGATTCTTCCAGTGAGAATCTTCTTGTGGTCACCGGTGCAGGGCCTGTTTCAGAGGCCTGGCATAATTTCAGCAAAACCTATGGTCTTACAATAGAGGTATGGGAATGACGGGACTCATCGTTCGGGGTTCAAACAATATATTTTATGTACGCCCCCTGGACTCATCTGAGGAGTCGGACCTCGCAAGCCTTGCTGGCAAGGAGCTTGAGTGCCGAATTAAAGGAAAGGTGCTTAGGGGGGTCCAGGGGTATTACAACCCCCTTGCCCCGGGGGATAAGGTCAAAATCGAAGTTGATCCCCTCCATCCCGGCAAAGCCCTGATCACCGAACTGGTGGAGCGGAAAAACGCCTTTACCCGCTTTAATCAGAAGGGTATGGCCCCACAGCTTCTAGCCGCCAATGTGGATATGGTCCTCTGTGTAACCACCCCCGCATCGCCCCCCTTCCGGCCCCGCTTTTTAGACCGGGTCCTTGCGCAGGCTGAACGGGCCCAGATACCTGCGGTCATCATTGTGAACAAATGGGACCTTCATGATGGGGACTATGATGTGGATGAACGGCTCGAAGATTACCGCCGGATTGGTTATCGCCTGCTTTTAGTATCAGCTCTGACCGGCGAAGGTATGGAAGAACTGGCAGCACTCATTTCCCGAAGAGTATCCGTCATGGTTGGACAGTCCGGGGTCGGAAAATCCAGCCTCATTAACAAACTGGCTCCCCATGCGGAACTTAAGGTCGGTGACCTCTGCGAAAAGTATGAACGGGGGAGCCATACCACTACCATGTCCCGGCTCATACAGTTACAAGGCTCCGCGGATGCGGGCTGTATCATCGATACACCGGGGGTCCGCCGGCTCATGCCCGATGGTATAGGACCGGAAGATCTGGCCCTTTATTTCCGGGAGTTTGCCCCCCTTGTTGGTCAATGCACCTATGGGTTATCCTGTTCCCATCGTATTGAACCGGGATGCAAAATTATGGAAGCCGTAGCTGCTGGGGTGATCCACGAAGACCGCTACGAAAGTTATCTTCGGCTCACAGATGAATTAAAAGAGTTATATTGATGAATGAACGAAGTCTGCGATTGCTAGAATTCGATGAAATACGCAGCCGAGTGGCATCCAGAGCCTTAAGCGAGGAAGCAGCCCGGCTGATACTCGCCGATTTGCCCTCCATGGATAGCCAGAAAGCCCTCTCTCTTAAGGGTCTCGTGGCTGAAATATATAACAAATATAATCTGCTTGCGGAGGAACCCCGGGAATCCCTGCCAACCATAGGGCCTGTGCTGGAAAAATTACGGATAGAAGGCAGCTCTCTGGACCTGGACGAAGCCTATGCCCTGGGCCTCTTTATCCAGCGGGGCCGGCATTTTATACAATGGCTGAGGGTTTCTGATAGAGATAAGCAAGAAGAAGGGCCCTTACTGTCAATATTGAATAGTATACCCGATTGTACGCCTGTAGAAACGGAGCTCTTTAAAATACTGGATCGGGATGGAAATCTTCGGGATCTGCCTGAATTACGGGAAATACGGAACAGGCTGCAGAATTTGCATAAGGAACTTGATCTAATCACGAGCCGGTATACCAACAGCGAAGAAAGCCGAAAAATGCTGCAATCGGAGGTCCCCTCCCAGCGGGATGGCCGGATTGTACTTGCAGTAAAGGCTAATTTTAAGGGGCGAATCAAGGGTATCGTACATGAGGTCTCCAGTACGGGGCAAACCATCTTTGTAGAGCCTGAAGATATCATCGAGAAAAATAATGAAATTGTTTTTCAGGAACAGCGTCTGGCCGCAGAGATTGCAAGGATTCTCAGGGAACTTACATTCCGCATCGCGGTACACCGGGATGAACTTTTACAATTTCATTCCCAGATTATCTATCTGGAGAGCCTGAGGGCCCGCTCCCGTTACAGCTGGGAAAGCCATGGTGTATTTGCCCAGGATATCAGCGGGGACACTCAGGGTCCATTAAAAATTGTTCAGGGCAGGCATCCGCTTTTAGGCAGCAAGGCGGTTCCCATAGATCTAGCCATGGACAGTGACACTCGGACGGTCATCATCACCGGACCCAATACGGGGGGAAAGACCGTTACCCTTAAAACCGTGGGGCTCTTTATACTCATGAACCAGTTTGGCCTTGCGCTCCCTGCAGCGGAGGGCACCACCTTGCCCCTCGTGGATGGTATCTTTGCAGATATAGGTGATGAACAGTCGATCAGCCAGTCCCTTTCCACCTTTTCTGGCCATATGACGAACATTTCCTCCATCATTGCGGACGCAAGCTCCAAAAGTCTGGTGCTGCTCGATGAGTTAGGTTCAGGAACTGATCCGGAAGAAGGAAGCGCTATCGCCATGGCCCTGCTGGATCATTTTATTGAAACCGGGTGCCGGGTCTTAGTGACTACCCATCACAGCATACTTAAAAATTATGGATACACAAAACCGGGTGTGCAAAACGC
>JAAYUZ010000196.1 GCA_012517385.1 Treponema sp.
AGAGTCTCTGGAAGGCCTTCAGCCCCCGGGTAATGACCTTCTTTATGGACCAGATCAGTGAACACCAGCGGGACCTGACCAACTCGGCAAGCCAGCGCTTTGTGGCCGACTATGTGGCAGGATTCTGCCAGGCCGTGGCCAGGATGACCACCGTTATTCAGGGCCTTGGGGTAGACCGGGAACGGCTGCTTTATAACCTGCGGGGCGGTGCGGGCAGCGAAGGGGGCAAGGCAGGCCGGGGCTCCGGTATTGTCGGTGGGGTTCTTGCCGAACCAGCCTATATCCTTCTCGCAGAAACCGGCGTCTCCGATGCCCATGAGGTAATCCGGCGCATTACATTGCAGGCCGAACAAGAGGGACTCACCTTTGCCGAAGCTCTGGAAAAGCAGCCAGAGGTGCTTCAGCGGATTGGTGGAAAGATGGCCGAACTGGGCCTTGTGCCCTCCGCGGCGGAGGGCCTTTCATTCTTCCGCGAGCCCGAGCGGTACTGTGGTCTGGCGGTAAAAAAGGCCAGGACCCTTGCGGCCAAATACCGCACCCTTATGTCCCAATAGTTGTGGAATTATGGCGCCCTTCTGGGCGCCTTTTTTGTATAACCCGATTCAGGGTAAGGTCCGATTCAGGGCCTGGCCCAATTCGGGTAAGGCCCGGCCAGGGGCATGGCCCAGCTAAGGGCTCAACTATACCGTAATTGAAAGGAGCAACGTAACCATGTTTAAGGAAGCCTATTCCTATGATGATGTTTTACTGGTCCCCGCTTACTCGGAGGTCCTTCCCAAGGAATGTGATGTCCGCACCACCCTCTGTGCGGATATCAAACTGAATGTGCCGATTATTTCCGCCGCCATGGATACGGTCACTGAAGAGCGGCTTGCCATTGCAATAGCCCTGGAAGGCGGAGCGGGAGTTATCCATCGGAATCTGAAACCTGAAGTTCAAGCCCAGCAGGTGGCCAACGTAAAGCGGTACCTTAATTGGGTTATCGATGCGCCCGTAACAGTAACCTCCGATGCCACCATCCGGGACGTGAAGACCCTGATGGATAAATTTCGGGTTTCCGGTATGCCAGTCCTCGATGCGGATGGCCGCCTGGTGGGTATTATCACTGGCCGGGACCTCCGGTTCTGCCGGGATGATTCTCTTTCTGTGAAAGATGTAATGACCCGAAATCCTGTAGTAGAGGAGGGGAACCCCTCGCCGGCCAGCGCCCGGGAAAAATTCGATAAACACCGGATCGAAAAACTCCCCGTGGTCGATGCCCAGGGCAGGCTTACGGGTCTTATCACCGTAAAGGACATGGAAAAGCATGAGCGGTTCCCCCGGGCAGCCCTGGATAAGTCGGGCCGGCTCATTGTTGGGGCCGCCGTGTCGCCCCAGGATTATGATGTCCGCTGTCCCCTCCTTAAACAGGCCCGGGTAGATTTTGTGGTCCTTGATACTGCCCATGGGGACACAAAGAGCGTTCAGGATGCGGTCCGGGGTATTAAAGCAAAGTATGGCATCCCCGTAATTGGAGGCAATGTGGCGACTAAGGAAGGGACCCGCCGGCTGATCGAAGCTGGGGCCGATGCGGTTAAGGTTGGCATCGGGCCTGGGTCTATCTGTACAACACGGATTGTAGCCGGTGTGGGGGTTCCCCAGTTCACCGCGGTGTACGAGTGTGCCGAAGAGGCTGCAAAATCAGGGATTCCCGTAATAGCTGACGGGGGAATTAAATTTTCTGGGGATATTACAAAGGCAATAGCAGCCGGTGCCTCGGTGGTGATGATCGGTAACCTCTTTGCGGGACTTAAGGAAGCCCCCGGCCGGGAAATCATTTTTGACGGCCGCATTTACAAGGAATACCGCGGCATGGGAAGTCTCGGAGCCATCGCCGATGGTTCAGGGGATCGGTATCAGATTGGCAAGGACGAGTCCCCCGTTCCCGAAGGGATAGAAGGCCGGGTACCCTATA
>JAAYUZ010000197.1 GCA_012517385.1 Treponema sp.
CTATCGTTTTGTCAGGGAACTATGAAACATTTCTCAGTTTTTCAGGTCATAAGAGACATGAGTAAGAAACCATTAACACAAAACAGGAAATTTCCTGAACCCCTCCCCTTTCAGACCCCGGGGGAAGAAATAGCGAACTCCGTTCTGCATGGTATTGGAGTGCTCCTTTCTATAGCTGGCCTTGTTTTACTGGTCCTGAGAGCCAATGGAAAACTTGGCGGCAGGGGCGGCGGCGCATTAGCCATTACAACCTTTACCATTTATACGGCCACCCTCATCATCATGTTTTTAGCATCCACCCTCTATCATGCAATTCAGCATGAGGGGGCAAAGCGGGTGTTCCGTATTCTGGACCATAGTTCCATCTATTTGTTGATTGCCGGTACCTATACCCCCTTCAGTCTTGTCCTCATACGGGGCTTCTGGGGCTGGTTTCTCTTTGGTCTTGAGTGGGCCTTAGCCATTACGGGTATCGTACTTCATGCGGTGGGAAATAAAAAATTAAAAAAGATAGAGGTTATCCTGTATATATTGATGGGTTGGGCCGTGGTATTCCAGTGGCCCACCGTACTGGCCCATATTCCGCAATTCAGTCTCTTTTGGCTCATTGCCGGCGGCATCGCTTATACCGCCGGGGTCTATTGGTATGGCCAGAAAGTTAAGCGGGGAACCCATGTAGCCTGGCATGTCTTTGTACTTGCAGGAGCTATCTGCCATTGGTGGGCAATCTGGTTCATCAGCTGAACAGCTTTTCCAAAACCAGTAAAACCTATATACTGTCGCCATGGCAACAGTGGACGACAAAAAAATTATCTATTCCATGTACAAGCTTTCTAAAAAACATGGAACAAAACAGGTTCTTAAAGATATAAGCCTTTCGTATTTTTATGGAGCTAAAATTGGTGTTATTGGTCTGAATGGTTCCGGTAAATCTACACTGCTAAGAATTATGGCCGGTGTAGATACGGAATTCTCCGGTGAAGTATCCCTCAGCCCCGGCTATACCATAGGCTATTTGGAACAGGAACCCTATCTTGCTCCAGGGAAAACAGTTAAAGAGATTGTCTCCGAAGGGGTCCAGGAAATAGTGGACCTTATAAAAGAATTCGAAGCAGTAAGCGAAGCCTTTGGCGACCCCGATGCGGACTATGAAAAACTGGCAAACCGGCAGGCGGTGCTTCAGGAACAGATAGAAGCAGCGGACGGCTGGAATCTTGACAGCCGGCTTGACCTGGCAATGGATGCTTTGCGCTGTCCCCCTGCAGATCAGGTAGTAGATGTGCTTTCGGGAGGCGAACGGCGACGGGTCGCCCTCTGCCGGTTGCTCCTGAAAAAACCCGACATATTACTCCTTGATGAACCTACAAACCATTTGGATGCGGAAACCGTTGCCTGGCTGGAACGGCACCTTCAGCAATATGAGGGAACCGTCATTGCCGTAACCCATGACCGCTATTTTCTTGATAATGTGGCTGGCTGGATCCTTGAGCTGGACCGGGGCGAAGGGATCCCCTGGAAGGGTAACTATTCCAGCTGGCTGGAACAGAAAGAAGCCCGCCTGGCTCTGGAAGAAAAGGGTGAAAGTGAACGAAGAAAAACCCTGCAGCGGGAATTGGAATGGATACGGATGAGCCCCAAGGGCCGGCACGCTAAGGCTAAGGCAAGAATCAATCAATATGAGAAACTGCTCCAGGATGATGCACGGGAAAAAATAAAAGAAAACAAGATAACGATTCCTGCTGGCCCCCGTCTTGGTCAGGTCGTCATAGAAGCAAAAAAACTGACCAAAGCCTACGGTGATAAGGTCCTTTTCCAGGATTTGGATTTTGTAGTTCCCCCTGGAGCCTGCGTGGGCATAATCGGTCCTAACGGTGCAGGTAAAACAACCCTTTTTAAGTTAATTGCGGACTTAGAAAAACCCGATTCAGGGGAAATACGACTGGGAGAAACGGTAAAACTGGCCTATGCGGACCAGATGAGGGAAAAGCTTAACCCGGACAAAACCGTATGGGAACAACTTTCCGATGGTTTGGATAGTATTAAACTGGGTGGAACAAAGGAAGTAAATTACCGGGCCTATTGTTCCTGGTATAATTTTTCAGGGGCGGATCAGCAGAAAAAAGTCGGTGTACTCTCCGGAGGTGAACGGAACCGTCTAAATATGGCCCTGATGCTCAAGGAAGGGGCCAATGTATTGCTTTTTGACGAACCCACCAATGATCTGGATGTGAACACTATGCGTGCCCTGGAAGAGGCTATCGACAGTTTTGCCGGGGTGGTGCTCGTTATCAGCCATGATCGCTGGTTCCTTGACCGGGTGGCCACCCATATACTTGCCTTTGAAGACGGGGAAGTTATCTGGTTTGATGGCAACTGGTCAGAGTTTGCTGAATGGCGGCGCCAGACCCTGGGAGCAAGTGCAGACCGGCCCCATCGGTATGTTTACCGAAAACTTGAACGCTAAGGATGGCTTATTTTCTTTTGCTTGACGTCTTATGGCTTCAATGGTACACTTCGATAAGGTGTATTTTGGAGATTTTAAATAATATTTTCACAAATTTGAACTAATCAGGGTGAAAAGATGCTTTCAGAGCTATTTCAGCATTTACTTACTACCGGTTTATCAACAAAATTAGTCCTTGAATTTTCCCTGATTATTGTAATTCGATATATAACCCATCATGATACGGATAATATTATTAAATGGGTCTGGTGGGGCACCCTATTCCTTATAGTCAAAGATATTATCGGTGGTGTTTTAGGTTTAGAAGAATTATTTCACGCCCTCAATATAGTAACGCCTCTTTTCATCCTGTTAATATTTACCGGCAATTCTCACCCTAAAAATGGCTTAATTTACGGGATAATCTCAATAACAGGGGCCTTTATTTTTGGACTATTATCATTCTTTAGGGTTATTCCTCCAATCGTACTCGATATTGCCGCTGTTTTTTCGATTCTGTTCGCGATGTATCTCATAAACTCAAATACCAAAGAGAACCGGAAAATAAATACATTTTATAAAATTCGTGCTTCTGTGTTAACGATCAGCCTGCTGCTCCCTTCGTTTGCCTTTCTTCTCGGAGCTTTAGCATCCCCTGTTTTGCACTACTTCCTTTATCCGCTCCAATACCTGGCTTTTATATGGCTGTTACTGCAGTACAGCAACCAGGAGGTCGATCTCCTCATTCAAGACCGGGATGGTTTAGCTGATAATGTGGATACTTTGTATAATTTTGTGCTTAATTCATCCGATGCTCTCCGTTCTGGTGGGGACCTGCCAAAGCTGATGAATTTTGTTGCAAAAACAATTTCAGAGGGAACCGGTGCCGATGGGGTTATGACATTCCTGGTGGACGACTTCGAAGACCAGGTAACAGCCTATGCTGTATATGGTGTTGTTCCTCCCCTTATGGAAGTTCCCGAATCGGTACCTCGATCAGAGGAAGGCTTTAAGGATTGGTTAACCCACCTTAAAATACCTCTCGGAGAAGGTTTTATTGGTGAAATTGCAAAAACAGGGAAAGCCCAGTTCATAACCGATCCAAGTAAAGATAGCCGGATTATAATTCATCTATCTTTCCCGATCGGCAGTATCATTGGTGTACCCTTCCTTATCGAAGAACGCATTATAGGCGTAGCGATTCTTACACGGAAAAAATCTTCCCCTATATTTACCGATAAGGAATTTGATAAAGCCTCATTGCTCGCTGGATTCGCCTCTGTAATCATTAATACTATCTATTCCTTCCAGGATGTTTCTGAGCGATCTGACATTGATACTGCCGCAGGTATTGCTGAAAACATACAGAAAGCATTACGGCCGAAAAAGCTCCCTAAACTTCCCAATTATGCCTTCGGTTTATTTTCAGAAAGCGCCTGGGGTGTATATAGCGATTATTATGATGTTATTCCAGTCAGCAAAGAAAGACTCTATATTGTTATAGGAGATGTGGCTGGTAAGGGTATACAGGCAAGCCTTATCATGGTCATGATCCGTGCCATCCTTCATCTGGTAACCAATACCAGTAAGAATACTGCTACGATTCTCTCCTGGATTAATAGAGGAATTACCGGCAAGATTGATATTGACCATTTTGCCACACTGCAGATTCTTTGTATCAATCCTGTTACAGGAGCTTGCGAGTATTCAAATGCGGGGCATCGGCCGCTTCTGATCTGGAGAAATAACCTTGGACTGGTAGATGCAATTGATGTTGAAAGTGTACCAATTGGAGTAGAAAAGAATACAGAATTCAAGAGTACCAGCTTTACAATTGCACCGGAGGATGTTTTAATATTCTACACCGATGGAGTTATCGAAGCCATAAATAGCATGGGCAAGCAATATGGGGTTAAAAGCCTTACTACCCTGTTGCACAAATTCCATGATTTAACAGCTGCAGAAATTGCGCAGAAAATCAGAGAAAACATTCGTACCTTTATGGGCGATACAAAACAGCATGATGATCAGACCGTTTTAGTGGTGAAAGCCAAATAATAATTTCTAGGGGAGTGAGCATTTATGGAACTAAAGATCAGAAAGAACGATGAAACCTATATCATCGATGTGCAGGGCGAAATGGACCTGTATAATTCATATAAGCTTAAAGAGCTTGTTATGAAAATGCTTGAAAAGAAGGTGTCCAAATTTATTATCAATTTGGAAGGAGTTGATTATATAGACTCCAGCGGTATTGGTGCCCTTATTTATATCTGCTCGACCTTAAAAAAGATGAATTTGAAGCTTACCATTACTAATATTCATGGTTCAGTTAAAAAGGTTATCGAGTTAACAAAATTGATGGGATACTTCCCAATCAGCGCCAATCTGGAAGAAGCCCTTAAACAGATGGAAGGCTAAAATACTTTTATAAGGATATATCATGGAACAGATAAAAGAACTTAAGGCAGATGGTTCATCCCCCCTTTTTGATAAAACAAATATGCTCTATAAGGAGTTTCCTTCTGATTTCAGGCAAATCAGGTATTTTACTCTTTTAATTGTCCAATCAGCGCCTCCAGAAATTAAGGAGCTGAATCTGCTAGAACAGCAGATTTCGGAAATAATTAAGAATGCGGTAAAACACGGGAATCACAGCGATATTTCAAAAAAGGTGAGGGTCTGGTATTATTTCAGCCCGGAGGAAGCCAGGCTCATAGTAGAGGATGAAGGTGAGGGATTTAAGGACCTGGAAAAATGGAACGAATTCAATAAAAAACGTATCGAGTGCCTTCATGCTCAAAATTTTGATGAGTTAGGCAACTATGTATCTTTCCGAACCGAAAAAAGTGATGATCTGGATGGCGGTAATGCCCTCTTTGCAGCTCTTGAATACTGGAATGGCGGTTTTGTGTACAATGACAAACGCAATGGGGTTGCAATGAAGAAAACTTTCCCAAAACGCAGACACGGTATTTCAATAGAAGAATAACAATGGAGGCTGTCCGATATATGGACAGCCTTTTTTATACCTTTCCCGCAATAAATGATGCATCCTGATCGGTAAATGGTCTTCCATAGATATATTCAAATAAAAATCTGAGATCTTCCGGTTCGATTGTAATAAATCTGCAACCAAAATAACCCATAGAAGCATCATTATACCTACGTACTATTTTAACCCCTGTTTTTATAGTTCGTTTTGGTGTTATGAGTTCCACGTCTAATTCAGAATCGACCAGCAAGGAAGCTGAAAGCGGTGAATGCGGATAGGCAAAAAGCATACCTGATGCGCTGATATCAACAACCCTTCCCTGGAAAGACTCTTTTTTAACCTTTCCATTATCAAAATAGCCATGTATTTTAAGGGAGAATGCAAGGACTTTAGCAAACTGATATAGTGTATCAAGAATACTGAAATCGAAGGGAGGCTTATTTTCCTCCTCAATCCAGAGGTGAATATAGCCAATAACATACTCCTGGAATAGAATCGGTACCCACGCATCAGAATAAATACCCGCATCCCGTTTGGCTTTAATAAAACGGGCTAATGCATCCTCTACATACAGCTTATCTACACCGGAACTTTCAAGAAAACGTTTTATAATATCCTCGGTGATTATCTTTTTTTTAGGATAGGGATCTATTTGAGGTAAATCCGTTTGAGTTGATGGGATAAAAAGGGCTTTTCCTGACTCTGCGATAATCTTTTCTTCCAATAAGGCAGGTTTGTTATCCTTAAACATGACTAATTTATAACCCGAAGAGTTATCTTGGGCCCATTGAGAAAGTTGATTCACAAGCTGTTTTATATCCTTTGGATCAAAATGATCCAACATTATATTGATATCTTCCTGTTCATATTCCTGTATTTTGGGGAAATTCAAGTTATACCGATCACCATGAAAGGTCAGTCGTACAACTAAATCAGCAGGTGTAGGAACCCGTGAAAAGGATCGGTCAAGATTTTTATATAAAAATTCTGGCGCTTCTGCAGTTATTAACTCTTCTTTTACGGATATCACCTTTGCGGTAAAGGTGATAATCTGGCCGCGATAATCAAAAACAAAAGAAAGTTTTTGTCCAACCTTTAAACCGCTTATAGATTTATTTGCCCGTAAATAGAGTTCCTGCTTTGGTGGTTTTTCCACAATTACGGTATATTCAGATTTATTATATAATACCATTACCGGTATCTGTTCATCAAAAAGTACTTTTAAAAGAAAATCCTTTTCTATGCGTTTTATCGGCGTTGCCATTCCACACTCCTATAAGAAATGTTTGTATTGTAATGGGTTAAATTCAATTTTTGTATCCTTTTCCAGAGAAAGATCTTCAATTATCCAGGCTGAGTTTATTAATTGAATATATACCGCACCAGAAGCGCTTTCTACAGCGCCTAAAATACGTATCAAAAAAGAATATCTGTCCTTTCCTTCACTGCGGCTACCACCAAGCCGATATTGATTCGGATTTATTAAACGGATCAGTGAAAGGATGCTTTCCTGTTCTGCTAAAGGCAGAAATTGGACCTCTTTGGTAGAAAGGCTTGGACCAATCAAGGCTTTACAGAAATCTTGAGCGGTTGAATATACAGCGGCAGGAATAGATCCCGATCCAAGCTCCCCAATTATAAAGTCTTCAGGCAATCTATTTTTTTCATCCTTACCAGGAATTCCTAATTCAGTCTTTGCTGCAGGTACAGAAGGATTTTTTTCACCTTCAGGGGATATGCTTTTCATTTCTATTGGAGGGACTTTAATAGCCGCAACTGTCGTTGGACTCTCATTGTTTTGCGGAGAAATTTGTGGAGACTTAGCTTCCTTTGATGTATTTGAGCAGGAGAATACAATGAAAAATAGCAAGAAAAGGGTAAAAACGATCGGTTTCTTCATCCCTAACATTGTACTATTTCACTCCCGGAACGTCAAAGGGAAAGCAAAAATCTTATGTTCCTATAGACAGACAAGACGCTGATTTATAATATCAGATCATGAGGAGTATTTAGATGGGTTATACGGTTGCTGAAAAAATTATTAAGGCACATTTGATAGATGGTAGTTTAGTGCAGGGGTCTGAGATTGCAATAAAAATCGATCAGACCCTTACCCAGGATGCTACCGGAACTATGGCATATCTGCAGTTTGAATCAATGGGTCTCGATCGGGTACAGACAGAGGTATCGGTTTCCTATGTGGACCATAATACCCTCCAGGAAGACTGGAAAAATATGGATGATCATCGATACCTGCAGAGTGTGGCTGCACGGTATGGAATATGGTTCTCAAGGCCTGGAAATGGAATCTGTCACCAGGTTCACCTGGAGCGCTTCGGATTGCCGGGAAAAACATTATTGGGATCGGATTCACATACTCCTACCGGCGGCGGTCTGGGGATGCTGGCAATTGGAGCTGGAGGGCTCGATGTGGCGGTTGCCATGGGCGGCGGCGCCTTCCATCTTGTTATGCCTCACATAGTCGGTGTTAAGCTTACGGGCAAACTGCAGGGGGCTACTTCTGCAAAGGATATTATCTTAGAATTGCTGCGCAGAGAAACCGTTAAGGGCGGCGTGGGCAATATTTATGAGTACTTTGGAGAAGGTGTTTCATCATTAAGCGTTACCCAGAGAGCCACCATATGTAATATGGGAGCAGAATTGGGAGCAACGACGTCGCTGTTCCCATCGGATGAAAAGACCAGGGCTTTTCTTGAGATGCGAGGCCGTGGGAGTCAATGGGTACCTTTACAGGCCGATTCGGACGCCCATTTCAGCAGAATTATTGAGATACATCTTGATACCCTTAAGCCCATGATAGCCCAGCCCCACTCTCCTGATAATGTGGTACCAGTAGAAAGTATCGCCGGTATTCCGGTGGACCAGGTTGTAATCGGGTCCTGTACCAATTCTTCCTTGGAGGACCTGGCTGCAGTAGCAGCTATTGTGAAAGGCAAGGTAATAGATCCAAGAGTGTCCGCCGGGATAACCCCTGGAAGCCGCACTACCCTCTTAGCTGCAGAAAAGGCAGGGATTTTAGGAGAACTTATCAGAGCTGGGTTCAGAATCCTGGAAAGCGCCTGCGGCCCCTGCATAGGTATGGGTTTTGCCCCAAAATCAGGAGGAGTGAGCGTACGCAGTTTTAATCGGAATTTCGAAGGCCGTTCAGGAACCGCAGATGCCAAGGTCTATCTAAGTTCTCCAGAAACCGCAGCTGCGGCAGCCCTTACGGGAAAAATCACCGATCCGAGTCAGTTTATCATTGAACGGCCCAATCTGGACACCTATTTACTGGAAGGTATTGCCCTTGCAGGGGATGCCATGCTCATTCCGCCCCTTGCATTAGAAGAAGCAAAGAAGGTTGTGATTGAACGGGGACCAAATATAAAGCCATGCCCAAGTCCGGTACCAATTGCTGACACTGTAAGCCTGCCGGTTTTATTAAAAACCGGAGATAATATCAGCACCGATGATATCATGCCCGCCGGTGCAAAAGTCCTGCCCCTACGCTCAAATATTCCTGAGATTTCCAAATTTGTTTTTACTCGACTGGACCCGGATTTCTGGAAGCGGGCTCAAGAGGCTGGTGCCTGTATCATCGTTGGAGGAAGCAATTACGGTCAGGGATCTTCCAGGGAACATGCGGCTCTGGCTCCCATGTATCTTGGTGTAAAAGCGGTCCTCGTCAAGTCCTTTGCACGAATTCATAAGGCAAACCTTATTAATTATGGGATTTTGCCCCTGATTTTTGTAAATCCAGAGGATTATACCACTATTGATCAACAGGATATACTTGAATTTACCAACCTATACAATATCTTAGATAGGGGTGAATCAACATTTGAAATCTTTAATACATCAAAAAAGCAATATATTAAGGTAAAACTTGATGTTGATGAACGGTCTCGCCATATATTGCGGGCAGGGGGGCTTGTTCCCTATACTCGTGGAGGAGGCAAATAACACCCGGAATGAAACAGAGGCTGCTGGACACCCTGCAAAGCGGTTATACCGAACCGTTCCGGGATAATATTTGGGGTCATATTTATATGACCCCCGAAATAGCTGCATTGTGCAGATCCGCTGCTTTTAATCGGTTGCATCATATACGTCAGCTGGGGCCTACCTACCTGGTATATCCCGGCGCAACCCATAGCCGTGCAGCCCATTCTATCGGCGTCTATCATATCGCCAAAAAGCTCATCACCCACCTTATTGAACGGGGCGCCGAGGAGTATATGAGTCCCCAGGGGCTCTTTTCTTTTTTATGCTCAGCCCTGCTCCATGACATTGGTCATTTTCCCTACACTCACAGCCTTAAGGACCTTCCCCTTGAGGAACATGAGGTACTTACAGGACGATTGATCCTATCAGAGGACCTCAAATTCCTGGTCGGTCGTACCGGTGCAGATCCTTATATGACCGCCGCTATCGTGGATCATTCCATACCAACAGGGGAAAATGAGGAAATAGCCTTTTATCGTCATCTACTTTCCGGTGTCCTGGATCCAGATAAACTTGATTATTTAAACCGGGATGCCTACCACTGCGGGGTTCCCTATGGGAGTCAGGATATAGATTTTACCCTGAGCAGGCTCTATCCAGATAAAAAGTATGGGCTTTTCATAGATACAAAGGGAATACCCAACGTAGAAGCAATTCTATTTTCAAAATATCTTATGTATAGATCGGTATATTGGCACCGCGAGGTCCGATCAGCCACAGCGATGATAAAAAAATGTATTAAAAGGGGGCTTTCAGCTGGCTCACTGTATCCAGATGAACTCTATAATCTCGATGATTCCAGCCTTTTTGCCAGACTCGCTCAGTTAGACCAGGACAGCAGTCAAATTGCCACAATGGTTAAAAATGGGCATTTATGGCCATCCATATTAGAAATTCCCCTCGATATTGATAAAAATAACCTGCAAATCGACTGGGAGACCAGGGAAAAACTTGAACAACGGTTAGCTGAATTACTTAGCGCCAATTTAGGTTTACCCGTCTCGGTAGATCAGTTTATTTTGGATATTCCGGAGCCCATATCTTTTGAAACAGAGCTCATCCTTTATGATTCCGGTCAACCCTTTCTTAAGGGCTCAACCGTATTCACTAGAGAAACCATGAACTCCTTTACAAGAATTCTCAGAGTTATTCGACTTTTTGCAATGCCTGATTTATATACCCAGATAAGGGCCTCAAACCGTATTAAAGAGGTCTTGCGAAATACAGATAACTGGCTACACTTATAGATTAAGGAGTACTCGATGGATATCCATAATACAACCGAAGACCGGGTTCTGAGCCTGGTTCATGAAATATTTGACTCTATAGAAAAGGAAGGTAAAAAGGATCGGCCCTGTACCTGTTTTCAATGCAGACTTGATACTGCCTGCTATGTACTAAATAGACTTCCTCCCAAGTATGTAGTTTCAAGCCGCGGTGTTGCCAGAACAGAAAGTGAAACTATTGAAAAACAACAGGAGGATGCGGATATCGTTTCTTTAATATACGAAGGACTCCATAAAATTGCAAAATCTCTGCGCCCACACTTTACTCATAACCCTGCAGATAAGGAGTCCCCAGTCATCATTAAGGGACCTGTTTTTAATATTCCCACGATCATAGGCAGAGTATTTAACGGTAGTAATTTTGAGCCAATCAGTAATATCGATGTAATGCTCATGGAAGATGGCAAGCTGGCTCCGATGATAGATCCAAACTGGCAGAACCCCTACAGGCTTATACCAAATACAGCTGGAACTTTTACCTTTTGGCCAAAACCTAAAGGGGCTGAAAAAGCAGGACTTGAAAAAACCTTTACCTTTTCAATATCGATCCAAGCAGAAGGATTCGAACCTTTGCAGCATTTCTTTAGTATCCCTGTAATTAGTGAAGAACTGGTTCAAACCAGTTATTCTATGCAGCGTACGTATAAAATCCCTGATCTGTATCTTTTTCCCCCAGGGAATGATGAAGAAGCATAAAGCACCCTACTTCGTACGATGGATTGACCAAGCATGAACAATTTGATATATTCCGTTTGTACTTTTACGGGATGTAGCCTAGTGGCTAAGGCGCTTGCTTTGGGAGCAAGAGATCGGCGGTTCAAATCCGCCCATCCCGATATGTGATGAATATTCTTAAGTCTGTCGCAAAGGCTATTTCAGATTTTGATTTAATCCAGAAAGATGATAGAATTCTCATTGGAGCCTCAGGAGGTAAGGATTCTTTAACCTTAAGCTCTATTCTGGCACAGCTCAGTCATTGGAAGGGCTTTAGTTTCACCATAACTGCCCTGCAGGTCCTGTCCGATGGCTCCACTCCAAATCCAGCTTTATATGCCATCTATGATACGTTAGGGATACCCTTAGTAATTATAAATAAACCATTTAGCCAAGAAGAACTAGGTAATCTTACCTGTTATACCTGTGCGACCCATCGTAGAATTGAACTCATGAATTATGCCAGGGAGCATAATTTCAATAAAATTGCCCTGGGGCATCACCTGGATGATGCACTGACTACCCTCCTCATGAATCTTTTATTGCAAAGTAACATTGATATCATGGAACCTAAACGCTTTTATAAGCCCTTCAATGTAACCCTCATCAGGCCTCTTATTTATACACCGGAAGAAAGCATTATCCGTTTTACCCGGGCTCAAGGGTGGAATACAGTAACCTGTACCTGTGCAAAGGGGGGGCAAGGAATAAGAACAGAGTACCGGAAACGGCTGGAAGCATTGACAGAGGGTTCTCTTACACAAAAATTGCGATTATTTACAGCATTTGCTGAACAGCAGTATAAGTGAGGCTCTTTCAAAACTCACTTAGTATTGAAAAATCAACCTGAGATGTACATACAGTATTTTACTTGATGATAATAAAAAAGCGACTGCCCAGTGTAGAACAGTCGCTGTCATACTATGCGGCGAAGAGGACTTGAACCTCCATGCCTCTCGGCACCAGCACCTCAAGCTGGCGTGTCTACCAATTCCACCATCGCCGCGTGAAATCGTAGTTGCATATTACAAATTTCATCTCAAAATGTCAATATATTTTGACTTTTTTTTAAAATTTTTAAATACGAGACTCTTTCAACAGTCTTTGAGTTCTGAAAGAGCTTATTATCTTATAGACTTAATCTTATATTTTTTGTCATTATAAGTCTCAGCATTTTAAGCTGTCAAAGTGCACCACCTCCTGAACCGCCAAAGGAAGATGATGTCTGGACTTTAATTGAAAAGGGAGATACCGAAAAGGTTCGTGAGTTTTTTAAAGGCAAAATGGATATTAATGCAACCGATGCTAAAGGGCGAACCCCATTACATCGGGCTGCAGAAATAAAAGATGCAGAGTTAACCGCCTTCTTTATTGCCCTGGGAGCGAATATTGATGCTCAGGATAGTACTGGAAGAACAGCCCTAGAGATAGCCTGTTTGAATGATGCTTATGACTGCGTTGAAAAATTAGCCCAGGCTAATGCCAATATATTTCTTTCGAGCAAGAGCGAAACACAACCATTACAAATAGCATTGCAGAAGGGAGATGCGCTCCAAAAGGTTTTGTTCAATAAGAATACGGTGTTACAAAAGGATAAAAATGGTCAAAACGCACTACATATTGCTTCTGGTAAAGGAAATGTTGCAGCTGTAAGTACTATTCTTGATCTTTCAATACCCATAAATATTCAAGATTCTTCAGGGAAGACCGCTTTGGATATAGCCTATATGTCCCCAGAATCTTATAACCATGCACAGGTTGCTGAAAAATTGATTCTTTATGGATATACATCACAAAATGATGCATTTTCTTATTTTTCTGCCGCGGTTAGAAGTTCAAATGTAAATATTCGTTTTTCTGATGGACTGTCTCCTCTCCACTTTGCCAGCCGTTCTGGTCATGCGGGTATTGTCCAGCTTTTATTAGAAAGAAAAGCAGACGTAAATGCAAAGGATTCATCGGGCACGAGCCCTTTACATGAAGCAGCCCGGGGTGGCCACCTTGATATAATGCAACTATTAATTCGTGCCGGTGCCATAGTGAATGCTCAGGATGCAAAGGGTAACGCACCACTCCATATAGTCATGCCCTCCTTAGTAAGAAGAGAGGGGATGAAATTACTCCTGGATAACGGGGCAAATGCAAATTTAAAGGACAATCATGGAGATGCTCCGCTCCATATCTGTATTGCCCTTGATATGGGAAAGGATGTTGCAGAATTACTTATTGCTAAAGGGGCGGATGTAAATATACGCAATACAAAAGGAGAAACTCCTTTACATACTGCGGTAAAGATGGATAGAAGCGATTATATCCCTTTACTACTTGAAAAGCAGGCAGATATTTTTGCCGATGACACAGAGGGGAAAACACCCTTTGACATTGCATTAGCTCTAAACAATGCAACCCTATCTAAACTTATTTCAGAACAAACGGTTCTAAAAAGTGATAATAAGGGTAACAGCCTTTTACATATAGCAACGATACATGCAGCCTCAGTAAAGATTATTGCTCAAATTATTGATAGCAAGGGGTCTGTACAAAGCAGAAATAAGGCTGGCGACACGGCATTGCATTTTGCAGTTGACCAGGATGAACGGGAAATTGGAGAACTTTTAATTACCCGGGGAGCAGATATATTTGCAGTGAATTCCAGAGGTGAGAGTCCATTGTATCTGGCCTTAAAGAACCCGGGAAGCATAAGACAATGGATGCTCAATTCATCAACCTATGAAGCTCGGGATGGTCTGGGGAATGGGATCTTACATTATGCAGCCCAGTGGCAAATGGATTCTATAATACCGCTGCTTGTGCAGCGAGGCATTTCCATAGAAATGAAAAATGCCACAGGTGAGACTCCTCTTTTCTTTGCGGTTCGCAATAATGCACCCAATACGGTAAGGGCGCTGCTTTCAGCTGGTGCTAACATTCAAGCACGGGATAAACTTGGTAATACGGTACTCCATGCTGCAGTACGGTGGAATGCTACAGCCTGTGTGCCTCTTTTAATCCAATCGGGACTTGATAAAAACATTCAGAATCTAGCTGGTGATACGGCATTGCACCAGGCAGTACGTATTGGTATGGGCACTATTGCTAAATTACTTATTCAACATAATGCAGACCTTGAAATGAGAAACAACCAGGGGAATACCCCTCTTTTCGAGGCGATTTCATCTGGAGTGCCTTCCAGTGTTGAATTGCTGCTTGAAGCAGGTGCAGACCCCATGGCCCGTAATATAAATGGAGATACACCCTTACATATTGCAGTAGCCAGCAATCAAAAGGAAATCTGCAATCTATTAATTAGCAGGGGTGCAGCAATTCATGCACAGAATGTAAGGGGAAAGACGCCCTTTCAGCTTGCAATGGCAAGTTCTCCCGAAATTGTCGGAGTGCTTCTAACAAAAGACAGACTTTCACTTTCTGATGATTTTGGAAGGTCTCCATTGCATATAGCGGTATTAAATGGAGCGCCGTTACCAATTATAAAAACAATTGTTGAGCTTGGCGCACGCCTTAACATGGTTGATTCCCAGGGGAAAAATGCACTTAGGGTTGCTGTAGATCTAGAAGCATGGGATACTGCCCGTTACTTAATTGATTCAGGGGCAGATCTCTTTAATAAAGCCTCAGATGGAGAATCCGCTGCAACAATCATCATTACGAAGGGCTCTGAGGTAATTAAAACGCTTTTAAATTCTAAAAATATTAATAATCGAGATGCACTGGGTAATACGGTTTTACATTACGCTGCAATAAAAGCTAATGCGGATACCATTAAAACCCTTCTGGATTTAGGTGCATTAAAGAATGTTAAAAATAGTGAAGATGAAACTCCCTATGACATTGCAAAACGGTGGAATAAAACAAACATTATAAATCTTTTAAAATAACAATCAATGTTCCTGTTGTTCGTATTGTAGCCTGTATAAAGTACTATACAGGCTATTTTTTTTAATCAGTTCTTCATGGGTGCCGGATTCGACAATTTCTCCATTGGATAGCACAAGTATTTTATTAGCATGGCGGATTGTTGATAGTCGATGTGCTATCACTATGGATGTACGGTCCTTCAAAATATTCTGCATGCCCCTTTGAATGAGTTGTTCCGTTTCTGTATCAATAGAACTTGTTGCCTCATCCAGAACAATAACCTTTGGATTATGAGCCAGTAATCTTGCAAAGCTTATAAGTTGCCGTTGCCCAGATGAGATATTTGTTGCCCCCTCTGATAATTTGGTATTATATCCTTGGGGTAGTCGGGAAATAAACTCATGGGCATATACAGCTTTGGCAGCCCTTTCTACCTCTTCATCCGGAAGGGGCAACCCAAGACGAATATTGTCCGCTATGGTACCTGAAAATAAAAAAACCTCCTGTAAAACTGGGACAATAACATTGCGCAAGCTTGATAGTTTATATTCTGTGATTGGAATATCATCGAGCAGGATTTCGCCATCCTGGATATCCCAGAGACGGCTTAAAACATTCGTGATTGTTGTTTTTCCTGCACCTGTATAACCTACAATAGCAACCATTTCACCTGGCTCAACGGTGAAAGAAAGATTTTTTAAAACCGGTTCTTGAGGATTGTAGGAAAAAGAAACATGTTTAAATTCAATTTTGCCTTTACAATTTTCTGAAGCATCAAGACGCCCGCTGTCAGGGATCCTTTCATCTGTATCCATCAAAGCAAACACCCGTTCACCCCCAGCCATTGCTGATTGCAGGAGGGTATACTTTTCCGATATATCCTGAACAGGGAAATAGAACATCTGAACTAAATTAATAAATGCTATAAGGACACCAAGACTTAACTGTATGTTAAATATGTATTTACTTCCAAAGAAAAGAACCGTAGCGATGGTGATACTCGTTAAAAAATCTATAATAGGACGAAATGTTGCATACACATACATTTCTCCCAGATTTGCTTTTAATAAATCAAAATTATATTTCTTAAATTGCTGGGCAACCTTCTTTTCTTTTGCGAATAACTGTACAATATGAACTCCTGAAAGCCTCTCAGAAAGGAATGCATTCAATCGAGAAGATGCTAATCTCTGACGCCGAAAAGCATCCCGTGACTTATATCGATTAAAAGCAGTTACAATCGCTACCGGTGGAAGGGTTGCAAAAGTGATTACTGCGAGCTTTGGTGAGAGAATAAGCATGGTTACAAGAACACCGGCCATGACAGAAAGGTCTTTAAGAAAGGCTCCCAAGACTGAAGTAAAGAATTCATTTATTGTTTCTACATCACTGGTGAGTCTAGTCACCAACCTTCCTACCGGGTTTCTGTTTAAAAAAGCAGTCGACTGGTATACCGTTTTTTGAAATAGTTCTAACCGGATATCCTTCATCACATGTTGCGCAATAAGGGTAGTAATGTAGGTTTGGCCAAAGGTTGCTAGTAAAATTAAAATAAGTATACATAAAAACAAAATACTTGTGTTTATGAGAAACCTGTAATCCTTTTGTTTAACCCTTCTAATCACTTCAGAGGGAAAGGATTTTAATAAATGCTCCGGTATAGCAGAATAGGATCCATTTGTAATACATTCCTTTTCCAGTTCTTGTGGAGGAATACCCGAAAACACATACCAGGGATTTGGATCTATAATAGAGAGCTCCCGCAGACGTTTTTCTATTGAAGGTGTAAGTTCTGTATTATTAGATTTGACCACAAATATTTTAGAATTTATCTTTATATTCCCAGATACAGCAAGCAAGGACTTGATAATTGCTTTTTCATGAAGTAATAATTGAGAGTCCTTTGCTTCTGATATGGATTCATCTATAGCAACATATTGGGCTACAATAGAAGTGTCAATTATTTTTTGAATAAGTACGGGTAACGATAATTCACCAATGGTAGAAATTGCTAAAGCAAATAATGCAATAAGGGCAGGAATTTTATAAGGTTTTAAATATGAAAGGATCCGTTTCACCAACCGACTATCATATTCTTTTACCACCGCTTCGGTTTCAAAATAATCAGACATGTTGATGTTCTAACCTCTGTAATTCTGCCATCTCTGCATAATATCCACCATTACCTAACAATTGGCGGGGCGAGCCTGATTCCAGAACCTTTCCCTGTTCTAAAACAATTACATAATCTGCTTTTCTCAGAGTGGAAACTCGATGAGATACGATTACCGTTGTTTTTGCTTTTCTATGACTCAGAACACCCTGCAAAATATGTTGTTCAGTTTCTGTATCTACCGCTGAAAAAGCATCGTCGAGGAGAAGTATATCGGGATTTCTTATAATGGCCCTTGCTATGGAAACCCTTTGCTTTTGACCTCCAGAAAGGGTTAGTCCCCGTTCTCCTATTACAGTGTCCAATCCATCCTTAAAATCATCTAAATCCCTTGAAAGGGAAGCAAGTTCAATCATTTCTTTTAAAAGATGATCCCCGGCGCTCTCATCTCCAAATATGATATTATTCTTTACTGAATCGGAAAATAAAAATGCATCCTGAGGGGTCATTCCAAAACGGCTGCGTAATTCTGTAAGATCCCAATCTTTAACATCAATACCATCAATAAAAACAGTGCCATCCGGTGGATCTACAAGCCGGCAAAGGGTTTTTAATAGGGTTGATTTTCCAGAACCGGTTCGGCCCATAATCCCTACAATTGAGCCAGCAGGAATTTCAATAGAAACACCTCGTAATGCAGGAGTTCCATCAGGATAGGAAAAGTTCAGATTTTTAATTTCTATTGACGGTACAGAAGCTGTATTCGAAGGTCTTGTAGTACTTTTCGAATAAATCGCTGGCGGTGTAGCCAATATTTCATTTATCCGCCCCAAGCTTGCAGCTCCTCTCTGAATCATATTGATAAGGAATCCCATACCAAGCATAGGCCAAATAAGCATCTGCAGATAACTGAACAGGGCTACCAATGTGCCGGGAGACATCTGACCACTTATAACTTTGCCACCTCCAACAATAAGTAGAATTAAGGTGGTCAGTCCTGAAAGAAAAGAAATAAGGGGAAAAAATAATCCATACACTTTTACTAACGTTACGTTTGCGTCTTTATAATCATCATTATTTTTTCCGAATAATTCTATAAACCATCGTTCTTTAACAAAGGATTTTACAACCCTTATACCAGCAAAGGTCTCCTGTACTGTTTCGCTCATATGGGAATAGGCTTCTTGCACTTTCATAAATCGGTGGCCAATTAAATTTCCAAATCCTACAATAAGTAATGTAATGACCGGTAGTGGCAGAATTGAGAACAGGGCAGTATCTCTGTCCTGTAAAACCATTATGATCAAAATAGCAAGAGCCATTATAGTGCTGTCAAAAAAGGCCACAAATCCAATACCAAGTGCATTACGAACCGCATTCAAATCATTAGTAGCCCGTGCAATGAGATCACCAATTTTATTATTTTGATAGAAATCATAAGAAAGATTCATGAGGTGGTTAAATAGATTTTGCCGTATCTCTGTTTCTATTTTACGGGATGCACCATTAATAAAAAATCGCCACAGGAACCTGCCTAAACTTATGACCATTGATATTGCGAGCATTTGCAAACAAATCATGCCGATAGAGTTAAGGTTTGCATCTCTGCTGGAAAGCAAATCAATAGCAGATTTTATAAACTGGGGTATAAGAATCTGACCAAAATCAACCAAAATAAGGCAAATAAGCCCGGCAATGTAATGGGGAATAAAAGGGATAATATAGGGGAAAATTGATTTAAATTCCCTTATTGAATAAGCTTTTTTTGAATCATCAGCCATGCATTACTTCTTTGATAAAAAGGGATCTTCCTTTTTCTTCTGATCTGCTTCAAGTTTAGCTGACCAGATATCCTGTTTTTTCTTTACCGTCTCTGCATCATCCCGTTCTCCAAGCAGGATATGAATACGCCGAAGGGCTCCTAAATAATTGATAGCCTGTTTAAAATCATCAATACGGTTTGTAGAGAGCTCATATTTTTCTCTATATCGATCGGCAGCCTGCATTAAAAGCCGTTTTATTGTACGCATGTGATATACACTTACTTCGTAATCCGGAGATCGGGGGTCAAAATTCGCTACCGCATTCTTTAAATCAAAAATATTTTTTGCAACCGTAGCAAAACGACCTTCGAGTTCAACAAAGGCCCATTTCCACTTGGTATTATCACCGTACGCTTCTTCAACCAATTGAATTGCAAGCCCTAGTTTGCGAATCAGGGCATAGCGGCGCTCCGCATTAAGGCCCTCCAGTTCTTTAAGTTTTTCAGAATATTCAGAATAGGGCACATCAATCAGGTTCGTAACAACCTCTTCAAGGTAGATAACAGTTTTATACAGGGCCTTACGTGCTTCATTCAGGGTATCTTCGTTTTTCACACCCAATACAGCTTGAGAAACCCCATTCATTACTAAATAATACGAAGCCAAATTAAGCATCTCATCAGCCAGAGTCAGCCTTTTATAGGCTGCACCATTGGAATCTTTCTGCATTAAAGAAAGGATACTGCGTTCCCGGGCTAAAATAGCTTCTGTAGCCTCCTTATAAGGCTTAATCCGTTCAAAGTATTTATGCTTGTCTTCCTGGGAGATTTTTGCCATTAATTCCTCCCCTTATTAAATTTTGATAATAATTCATCTGCATGAGCCAGGGCAGCACTGGCTGCAGAGTCACCGGAGAGCATTCGAGCTATTTCTTCCCTACGTTCTGATTGTTCTAAACATCTGAGGGTTGTGACAGTCCGATCTCCTTCTATCTTCTTCTCAACTTTTAAATGATTATCTGCCCGGACAGCTATAGATGCCAAATGGGTTATACAGAATATTTGTTTGGTCTTTCCAACCTGAGCCAGGTGTTCACCTACCGAAAGGGCTACCTCGCCACCTATACCGGTATCAATTTCATCAAAAACAAGGGTTTCCACAGTATCAGTATTGGCTAAAACTGTTTTAATTGCAAGCATAACCCTGGAAAGTTCTCCGCCGCTGGCAATTTTAGACAATTCTTTAACCGGTTCTCCCAGATTGGCTGATATTAAAAATTCGATATCATCTGCCCCATAGGGGCCTATAATCTTTGCATTTCCATTCAATCCTTTAGATTGCACCTGTATAACAAACTGAGCCTTTGGCATACCAAGGGTACTTAAGATTTGGGTAATCCGGCTGGCCAGGGTGGTTGCAGCGGCCTGACGTTTAGCGGTCAATTCTGAGGCTCTTCTGCTGACTTCCTGCTCCAGTTTTGATATTGCATCTTTAAGCAAGGCCCGGTTTTCTTCTATTTTGGCAAGATTTTCTAACTCATTTTCAGCCTGGTCTCGATAGGAAAGGATAGCCTCTTCGGAGTCTCCATACTTTTTTTTCAACTTAAACAGAACTGTAAGCCGCTCTTCTATCGCCTCCAGCCGATTTACGTCAAACCTTAGGGAGTCCTTGTAGTCTATAAGCTGATCCGAAGCATCTTCCAGTTCGTAATAGAGATCTGAAAAGCGCTCTGACAGTCCGGATAAGGAAGTATCTATTACCGAAGCCGATTCAAGGGCCGTTTTCGCTTTTCTGAGAAGGGGAATAACAGACAGGTCCGAGTGTACCAGTACATCTGCCGCACCCATCACCATAGTAGATAGTTTCTCATATTCAGCCAGTTTTCTTGCTTCAGCTTCAAGCTCTGCAGTCTCGCCTGGTTTTGGATTAGCCTTATTAATTTCTTCTATTGCAAATGCCAGAATTTCCTGTTTTTCATTCCGTTGTTTTTCTAATTCAAGAGAAGTTTCCAGTTCTTTTCGTTTTTCAGATAGTTCTAAAAAGATAGTGGTAAAAGCCTGGACCTGGTCTTCTATACCTGCAAAGCGATCCAGGTACCGGCGGTGGTTCTCCTTTTTTAGCAGTGCTTGATGCTCATGCTGGCCATGGATATCAAATAAATAAGAAGTGAGTTCCAATAATTCATTTCTGGTAACAGGCACATCCTGAACATAAATAGCGCCTCTTCCTGACCTTTTTAAATTTCTGCGAATAATAATATGGCCATCATCAGGTGCAATATCTTTTCCCTGCAGCCAAAGGGCCACATCCTTGTTATCTGGTCCGACAGCTATGATTCCAGAAACACTCGCTTCTTCACAACCCGTACGAATAATATCAATTTCGGCTTTCCCACCCAGCATGAAGCTTAAAGCACCAACAATGATAGATTTACCTGCCCCAGTTTCACCGGTTATGATATTGAGTCCATCCTTAAAGTGGACAGAAAGTTTATCAATAAGGGCATAGTCTTTAATTACCAGTTCCTCAAGCATCGGGGCCTCCCGACCAGTTTAATTTAGTACGGAGCACTTTGTAAAACACTTTTCTATCCGAAGCAATAATGCTCGCTTGAAAGGGTGCTCGTTGCATAATCAGCCGGTCGCCTTCATCAAGCTGTATAACCTCTTGACCATCTACGGTTAGGAGCACGTTGCTTCTCTGATCCCGTTCAACCTCAACCAGGACCTTTTCATGGGCAGGAATGACCATAGGACGATTAGAAAGTGTGAATGGACAAATAGGGTTGATGATAAGAGCTTCCAGTTCAGGGTCAAGAATGGGTCCACCTGCAGCTACAGAATAGGCTGTTGAACCGGTAGGAGTAGCAATAATAAGCCCATCCGCACGAAAGGGACCTAAATCGGTGGTATCGGTACTTACATCGAGACGAATAATCTTGGCAATACCTGAGGCTGAAATAACTGCATCATTTAAGCAATACCGGGTATCAATTAAGCGGTCATTCCGCCATAACTCAACTGAAAGCATCAGTCGTTTTGATATTGGCACTGTTCCCTGAATCCATTGATTAAATACCTCTTCCCATTGTTCTGGATGAACTGCGGCAATAAAACCCAGGGTCCCGATATTGATAGGGAAAATAGGTATGGACAGTGGAGCCATACAACGGCTTGCATAAAGGACAGTACCATCACCGCCAAGAGTAAAGGCTATATCATACCCGCCATTAGGCGGAATTATGGGTTTTCCCTCGAATGAGCATACATGGACACAATGTCCTTGGGCTTCCAGAACAGATTGAATGTGTTGCATCAGGTCGGAAGCATTTGCCTTATGGAGATTAACAATTAATAGTACCCGTACTCCCATTGCTTCCAATCCTTGTAACCTCTTTTTGGGCTATGGTAATGTAGCAAGAACCTTTGCTATTTTTTCTATTTGTTTACCAGAAAGACGAGGATATAAGGGAAAAAGTACGGTCCGTAAAGATAAAGAGTACGCAGTGGGACAACGGCTCTGATATTCGGGTAATTTTACTATGATTGTATCATTAAAAGCTGTTTCTACTGCAACTTCCTTTTTATTGCCATAGGCAACCACATCTTTCATACCAGTTTGCAGGATGAGAGGAAAGGAATAGTTATTATATTCGGCTATATCAAGCTGCAGGAACCGTTTATGTCTTGTTCGTAAAGATGCCTGTAGTAAAACTTCGGCAATTTCTTTTCTTCGGGCAAAGTTCTTTTCATGTTCCTTGAACTGTACAATCGCCATGGCTGCATTCATATCGGGGAGCTGATATTCTGGAGGTAATTCTGCAAATTGTTTTAAGACCGCAGCTTCCCGTCGACTATTCGCGTAAAGGATTGCCCCTCCACCCGCAGTAAGAACATCCCGCTCTTCCAGACCTAACAATGTAAGCGTTCCCAGGGCTCCCGCCTTAAGTTCACCCGTATTGGTCCCATAACTGCGGGAAATATCTTCAATGATAGGAATACCAAATTCAGTTAAATCTGCCGTATTGGGTACATAACCCAGGGTATGATGGTTTATAATACATCGAACAGGTACAGAAGCCTCTTGTAAAGCCTTTGAAATGGTAGCTTTTGTGATGTTACCCGAATGTTCATCAACATCAGCAATAATCGGTGTTAGGGATGCATCTTTAAGAACCTGAATATAATAATATGGTGAAAGGGCAGAAATAAGTACCCCTTCATTATTCGCAATATTAAGTGCTTTCAAGGCATAGAAAAGTGCAAATGTAGGGCTTCTAAAACTTACACCATACTCAAAATTGATATATTCTTTAGCCACAGCAATTAGTTTAAGACTGAGTTCGCCTGGCCCTAAAGCATCATCTACTAAAGCGGACAATACCGCATCCATTTCTTTTCGGCGTATTGTCGGCGAGAAAACCTCAATTTTCATCTATTCCCTCAAGAGTATTGCTTAATGTCGTAATTCATTAATTTTTTGTAATTCCTTTGGATTAAAGAGCCTTCTGATATCCAAAATAATTAAATAGCCCTCTTCATTCTGTATCACACCCTGTATATACTCAGCACCGATCCCGCTCAGCATCTGTGGAGGAGCCTGAATCTGTTCGTTTTCTATTGTAACAACTCTGGCTATCTTATCGATAACAACACCAAGTTTCATGCCATCCACATCGATAATGATAAATCCAGATAACAGCTCTTCATCTTCACCTACAACAGCCCTTTTAATATGAAATCGTTTATGCAGATTGATAATCGGAATTATTTCTCCGCGCAGATTGATAATACCTTCTACATAGGATGGAGCGTTAGGGATAGGCCGTATATCCTGTACCCGGACAATCTCTTTTACATCCATAATATCTATGCCGTAGTGCTCTTCCCCAAGTTGAAATGTTACCAGCTGGTATTGATAGTCCTTTTCCGTCATGTAGATATCCTTTCAGGCTCAATCTATCTTACGCCTTACATTACTTTACTATTGAAATCGCATTTCTTCAAGGGTTATGTGTTTTTGTTTTTTGCATACTGCAAAGCCAGCTTTGACCTATATTAATTCCATCACCCTTTCAGGGCTCCGAAATAAAAAAAAAGCCTGGCGACTACCTACTTTCCCACCCCTTCGAGGGGCAGTATCATCGGCGTAAGAGGGCTTAACTTCCGTGTTCGGAATGGGAACGGGTGTAACACCTCCACTATGGTCACCAGGCAATACTTACTACTGTTATAAAGATCCTGACATATAAAAGCGCTTAGTCTATTGTGC
>JAAYUZ010000198.1 GCA_012517385.1 Treponema sp.
ATTTCACCAAATTCAACAATTTTATCAGCCCTGCTCCAGTCAAAAACACCTTCCTTTGGCTGAATAGAATCCATTTTATGAACATTACCAGCCACAATGGTATCGAAATGTTTTATAAGTAGTTGGGCTTTTTGTGTAGCAGGTTCAGCTTCTTCAGGTTCTATCGCAGCACCTACAGAAAACCACGGACTAAGAGTTTCATAGAGACTGGGTATACCTACTTCTATTTTTGGTTTTGCTGCAGGATCCATCTTTTCTACCCGTACATCGTCAATATAAAAAGTGATTTTATCATTTTCCGTAACCGCACTATCCTCTTTATAAGGAAGCTCTATATAGAACCATATATTTTTTTGAGTCGGGTCCTTTGGCACATTATATTCGGTGCTTATCTGCGTCCATTCACCTTTTTTAACTAGAAAGGAAGCCACATTGGTGTAGCTATGGTCCAGGCTTTCATTTTTATATGATCGTTCAGCACTAATAATAAAACCAGACTGGGCTGGACCATCTTTATAATAAACCCATGCACTGATTATGTAGGTATCCTCAGGGACAGGAGTATCGGTTAATAAATGAATTGGGCCATTCCAGGTTTTTGACCGTTCACTAATTTTAAGAGCATACTTACCACTTTTTGCAACCTCAGTAGTAATGTCTACCTTTTCAGTACCCCTTGCTGCCCATCCCCCCAGTTTTCCGTCTTCAAAATTATTATCTAAAATCAGTTGATTTTTAAATGTCTGTGCATTCAACTGAATCCCTGTTAACACCATGGAAATTAGAAATACAATGCTCCTAATTTTCTTCATAAAAATCCTCCTTATTCTTTTACCCCGCCAACGGTAAGGCCGATAACGAAGTATCGTTGCAAAAATGGATATATGACAAGAATGGGAACCGCTGCAACCACTGTGATTGCAGCACGAATACTGGCTGGGGTGACAATGCTGGAAGCATAATCTTTTGCCATGCCCATAGCACCGACATCCGCAGCACTTTTTGCCTGGTTTTGACTTGATGCAAGGAATTTCATCAATTCATATTGAAGAGTACTTAAGTCCTGACGTCCTGATGCAAATATCATGGTATCAAACCATGAATTCCAGTTACCTACAGCGACAAATAAAGCAACAGTTGCCAATACGGGTGTAATTAGTGGCAATATAATTCTCATAAAGATTAAAAAATCTTCTGCTCCATCTATACGGGCAGATTCAACCAGACTGTCTGGAATTGTCCCCATATAGGTTCTAATAACAATAAAATTGAATGCATTAACTAATCCTGGAATAACATAGACCAAAAAGCTGTTTATCAATCCTAATGAACGAATTAAAAAATAGTATGGAATTAAGCCAGCACTGATGTACATAGACAGAATGAGAATGAATGTAAATTGTTTTCTTAATACATATTCTTTTCTGCTCAATGCATATGCAAGCATACTTGTTAAGAAAATGTTTCCTATTGTAGACAACAGAACTCTAGCAACAGAAACAAGAAATGCATGATAAATTGTACCTGAAGCAAATACAGCCTTATAATTCTGGAAACTTACTTTTCTTGGCCAGAATGTCAGTCCTCCTCTAAGGGTATCTGTAGCATCATTAAAAGAAACTACGATAGTATTCCAGAATGGATATAATGTTGCTATTGCTAATAAAACAAGCAAAACTTTTATACCAAAATCAAACAAAAAATCATTCATATATGATTTATAATATTTCTTATTCTGCCATCGGTTCATATAAGTCGCTCCTCTCCCATCCTCTTGGCAAGAAAATTTGCCAGGAAAATAAGCCCGATATTTACTATATTTTTAAACATACCAGCAGCTGTAGCTAAGGAATAGTTACCTGAATTTAAGCCGAAGGTAAGAACATAAATATCAATGGTATCTGCATAATCCTGAACCAGGCCATTCCTTAATAAAAATTGGAGTTCAAAACCTGCATCAAGGATATGCCCTATACTCATTATGAGTAGAACCATGATGGTAGATTTGATCCCGGGCAAGGTGATATACCACATTTTTTTTAATCTGCCGCAACCATCTATTTCAGCCACTTCATACAAGGTTGGATCAATACCAGATATTGCAGCTAGATAGATAATGCTATTCCAGCCTATTTCTTTCCACAGATAGGTAAATCCTGTTATCCACCAGAAGTATTTGGGTTCTCCAAGCCACATAATAGGTTCTTTTATCAATCGCAATGAAAGCAATAGCTGATTTATTGCCCCATCTTCAACAGATAACATGGAAGCAACCAGACCACTAACAATTACCCATGAAAGAAAGTGTGGCAAATATGATATGGTTTGAATGATACGCTTAAAAAATCTTTCTTTAACTTCATTAAGAATAAGTGCAAGACTTATGGCTCCGATATAACCAAAGCTGAGATTAATAAGACTCATAGCAATGGTATTTCTCAGCACTTTTAAGAAATTGTCATCTTTAAATAAAAAAAGGAACCATTTAATACCAACCCATTCTTGCTGAAAAAAGTTGCGTGCAGGTTTAAAATTTTGAAAAGCCATTGTCCATCCCCACAAGGGGATATATGCAAAGAGAATGACATATAGGATCAGAGGAGCAGACATATAAAAAAGCTGCTGCTGCAATTTAAGTTTCTGTAAGAATGTTTTTTCCTGTATCTTCACGCCATTTTGATTCATCCATCACTCCAAATATTCTTTATCTCTAAGAGAAGCGAAGGCTCATAAAATGAACCATGGGCCTCTCTTAGTGCATAATTAGATTATTTTTTCGGGCTCCATCTATCTACCCGCTTCTTAATTTCCTGATTCATAAATTTCTCATACTCTTCTAGGCCAATTTTATTCAGCTCTGACACATATTCATCCCATAACTTATCGAATTGATTCGGTCTTGAGAGTATTATTCTGGGCAGGTATTTTCGGTAGAGGTCCTCTGCTTTTTTCCATGCTATCTGTGCAGCCGATCCATCGGGAGGAACTAACTGCCATGCGGGGAAATATACAGGGTTTTCTGGCGGATTCGGATCCATCAATTCTGCGAAACTGGAAACTCCATAGGCTTTTAATAATTCCGCATCTTCAGGACGTTGGGCTGCCAATGCTTCTGCAGGGATCTCACCGATACTGGTCGGATTTCCATCGCTAAAGGTTCCCTCCATCTTTGGAGCATCACCGAACCAAAGCTCTGCCTTATTCCTCAGCTTCCATACAGGATCGTTCTGCTGATTCCGCTGCTCTTCGGTTCTAAATGGAACTCCCTTCTCATCGAGCTGATAATCTTCATTCAAGATTCCCCATTGGAACACTTTTTGAGCTTCTTCAGAAAGTTGAGCATCAAGGAAACGAATAATTCGTACAGGGTCTTTAGCCTTTATACTGATGCCATATCCTCGTCGAATATTTGGCAATGGCCTGTTTCTATACCATGGTTTAATAGACTCATCAAAAACAATTGGAAGCGGCGCCATTGAATGGATATACATATTCTGATTCAATAACGCTGTGGTTGCATCCTGGAATTGCCAGTATTGGTCATGAACTCCTAAAACGCGGCCGGAAGAAAGCTTGGCCATATATTGGTCATAGTTGTCTACAAAACTTGAACGGTCAATAAGTCCTTTGGCATTCATTTCATTAAGTTTTTTAAACCATTTCTTAGATATATCTAATCCTAAGAACACCCTGGCATCAAATGTTTTTTTATCTACAACAACATTTCCATCATTGGGATTTCCTGCAAGAAAATTAGGAGGATTTATAAGACAGAATGCCCGCCAATCATATGTAAGTATTGAAAAGCCAATGGTAGGAAGGCCATTAATAGTCGGATGTTTTTCTTTATACTTTGCTATAATATCAAAATATTCATCCAATGTCTTAATTTTGGGATATCCAAATTCTTTTAATACATCTTTTTGAATCCAAAGTGCTGAATCACCGTAGTATGTACTTTTGTATTGACCATCAATAACACCCCAATTTGGCAAACAATAAATGTGCCCATCATCTTCTTTTATCTTTTCCCATACACTTGCATAATGCTTTTTTAAGTTTGGCCCATATTTTTCGATAAGATCTTCCAGTGGAATAAGCGCTCCCGCTTCAATAAATTTAGTACTGTCCACTAGAAGCAGATCAGGATAATCCTGGGCTGCAATCATTGTACCAATCTTCTGATCCTTCTGTCCGACAGCGATATCCCATTGAAAGGTGACGTTAAATTTTTCTTTTATCCATTTATAAATTTTATTATCCTCTGGCGGAGTCTGCTGATTCTGAAATGTAAATACCGATATGGTTATCGGATAGTCCTCTGTGCTCGGAAGTGCAGTACTTTCTTTCTTTTGAGCACAACCACTAAAAAATGATATCATTAAGCTTAGTGAAATAACCAGAAGACAGGGTTGTTGATGTTTCCTTCCTATCATAATGGCCTCCTTATCTATAAGTTTTATGTAGTATAAGGAGGTAAACCATTACAACGGAATCAGGATTTTTACCTATACGATCTCACCAAATGGACTTAAAGCCTGCCATTCAACTGCTAATTGACGTAATTCCTGGGAGCTTCTGCAATGCAGTTTTTCTTTTATATGTTCTTTATGGGTGTCTATTGTTTTTGTACTAATATGGAGACGTTGAGCAATTTCTATCGTACCCAATCCTTTCCCAATTAAAGAAAATATTTCAAATTCTCTGTTTGAAAGTTTTGCCAGAGTTGTTAAAGCATCAGTATAGGTACCACCAGCTTGGATACCAAAATCATACTCGCTTATCCGATCCCTTTCTGCATCACTGAGCCAGATTTTTCCCGCAATCACGGTACGGATGGCTTCAAGAATTTTATCTCCCGCTTCAGCTTTCATAATATAGCCTCGGGCTCCCGCTTTTATAACCCGTTCAGCATAGTACCGTTCTTCATACATTGATAGAACCAGGACAGGAAGCTGCACATTATCTGTTTTAAGGTCCTTTATAAGATCAAGCCCATTCTCACCCTTTAAATTAAGATCAAGAATGATAATATCAGGAGTCTTATCCAGAATCATCCGCTTGGCTTCCTGACAATCCCGAGCCTCTCCTACTACTTTATATAGGCTCTGAGATTCTATCAGGACAGCAAGCCCTTTACTGAAAATTGGATGATCTTCTACAAGCAAAACCTTGGTAACTGGCATATCTCCTGTTCCTGGTTCAAATAATAGTATTATTCAACAAGTTTTACAATTCCTAAACCACTGGGATCCTTGTATCCCAGATTGGTAACGTTATGCCAGTTTCGAATTCCAATACGGCTTCCAGTAGCATCGGCTTCATTAATCTGAACATCAAAGCCTAAGAGCAAACCAGTTTCAGGTTTTATATGTGTAAAGGGAACCGCCGTCTGAACCCAATACCCACCTAATACAATTCGGCTGATTGACTGGAACCTTTCTTCATCTCCTCCATTAAAGGATTTAACATTCCTATAGTTAACTCGATATTGGGCATCATCAGCTTCATAGCTCGTAGTTTTTCCATTGTTTTGATCAATAAATACTTCTACTGAATCCTGTTCCCATGGATTGCTGTTCTTATCACTCAAAAGCTCATCTTTTATTTCCATAAGCACATAAAGATAATTTTCGTCCCAAAGAACCTTGAATGTGGATCCTTCTTCAGTAACCCCCATGGTTTTTACTGTCATAGGAATTGGTTCAATGGTATCCCAGATCGGATCCTTGTTTCGTGAAAAGGTAATACTGCCTCGTTTGACATCCAGAGTTCGAGGCATCTGTTTCATTGAAAGCGTTCCATAGTTGACCGTACCCTTTTCCTGATTATTGGTAAAATCATTCCAGCTCTGCATCAAAAGGCCCTTTGCTGATCCATTTTCTATTTTAATATCAAATCCAACTTTAGATTCTAATTTCGGGGTAATTGGAATTTCTGCAAACACTGTATATTCAGATCCTGAATCCTGAATTGCCTTTGATCTGGGAATAGAAATACTTATAAGCTCATCGCTTTTCTTTTCCAGCCTTCTGTTTTTAGGTTCCAGATACATTGTGACTGCATCTCCTGCATCAGGACTATTATCTAACACTGTAGCCAATACCATAACTGAACGACCATTCCAGGTAGCTTTAAATGAACCATAGGTTATTCCTTTTTGATCTACAATGGGTGTTGAATTAATATAAGAATAAATGGGATCAGCGGGATTAAGGCTTTCATTCTGATATGCAATTATGTTTTTAATGCCAATTGGCAATTTATCAGGATTAACAATAGCCCAATACGCTGGTTTTGCTCGTAAATCTTTTCCAAAAAGCAATGGATAATCGGTGCGCCCGGGCACAGGAAAATTGTTTAACCAGGTCCGATCATCTGATAAGCCCCACAACACTACCATGTCCAGATTACCAGCGGCAGCTTCTTCCTGGAACATCTTAAAAAGATCTCTGTATTTGTATGCCTGTTCCAGTAAAATCTCCCGGTCTGCTTCTTTTTTTGGTTCACTTCCTGATCCATATATAGATACATCAAGTTCAGTAATCTGCACCTTTACCCCTAGGGATGCAAACCTGCGAATAGCATTCCGGATGTCATTTACAGTTGGGAATCCAACATTAATATGAGCCTGAAGCCCAACACCATCAATAGGAACACCCTCAGCCTTTAAGGTTTTGACTAAATTATATAAGGCATCCTGTTTAGGACCTCTAAATTCAATATTGTAATCATTAATAAATAATTTTGCAGCAGGATCTGCTTCTCGAGCCCATTTAAAGGCATTCCGAATATATTCATCACTGCCAGCTATTTTTAAATATGCAGAATTTCTTAAATTCCCATTGTCTTCGATAACCTCATTTACCACATCCCAGGAATCTATTTTGCCTTTGTACCGGCCCACTATTGTTTTAATATGATTTTCCATCCTGGAGAACAGCAAGTCCTTGCTCGCAGCAGCACCAGGATTTTGAGAATCTTGAAAGAACCATTTTGGGGTCTGGTTATGCCATACTAATGTATGACCACGAAGTTTAACCTTTTGTTTTTGCGCAAAAGAAACCAATGCATCCGCTTTTTCAAATACAAAACGGCCTTCAGCAGGCTGCAAAGATTCTGGTTTCATTTCATTTTCGTAAACAAATACATTAAAATGTCTCAATAAACCGTTATGTAATTTAGTTGAATCTAAATCTATCGAATTAATTGCTGCTCCGACAGGAAGATCTTTGAATAACGTATAAAATGAAGGGATATCCGTCTCCACCTGAGCAGGCCTGGGTGGTGGCAATTGAATAATTCGTACATCATCAATATAAAATGGGATTAAATCATCCTTAGTTGCCTGATCATCCTGTTTATATTTAGTTTCAACATATAACCGATACTGAGCAGGATTTTTGGTTACAGGAACAGAATATTGACATTCAATATAGGTCCAGTCACCACGAGGAACCGATGCTCCCCCTATATTTATATAATCTTTGCTGGATCCCAGGGTCCGTTCCAGACTCACCATTATATCCTGTTTTTCAGGTCCTTCCTCATACAAAAACCATAGACCTATTTTATAGGATTTCCCAGGGCTGATTACCGCAGTTATATCCTTAATCGGGCCATTCCATGTACTGGTCCGCTCAGATACCTGTAATGATTTTTTTCCATCCGATGCATTGTTCTCCACAATTTTTAATACCTCCGAAGCTCTGCCGGACCATCCCTGGAGATCCTTTTCAAAACTATCTTCAAAGACAATTTTTTCTATATTCTGTTCCGATTCTGTTTTCGCAGCAGTCTTATCTGTATCCTTATTCCCCATAGCATTTACAGCCGTGGAACATAGAAAACCGCAAACGAAAATGACTCCCATTAATATGCGTAGTTTGTTCTTTCTCATCTGGCATTTCTCCTGACTTATGGTATACTAAAATCTCTTTGTATACTGTACAGTCCTGATATTAAGAGTGGTATAGGGGATTTTACCGGTGTCGCAAAAAAATATTGCCTTGTTCGTTAATAACCTCGATGAAGAGTACCAGATATCTGTCTATAAAGCTGTCAGAGAAGAAGCCTTTCGTCGTAATTATAAACTTATTTGTATCCAATCAGAGCCAATATTCAGTGGTAAAAATGATCCCTTAACCTTTTATTCTGCCCCATGGCTGGCTGTAGATGGAGTTTTGATTCTTGCATCACTCATAGGACGGGAAGTAACAGAACAGGAATACCAATATATTTATCAGCTTTTTAAGTCTGTTCCATGCGTTTCCATTGGTAGACAACTTGGACCTTTCCCATCAGTGTTAACCCATACCAAATCAGCCTTTTCTGAACTTATCCATCATCTTATCGATAAACATGGATATAGAAAGCTTCTATATATCGGAGGCCCTCCGCAGAATCAAGATACTATTATAAGAGAAACGGTTTTACATGAAATAATTCAGAATTATATAAAGGAAGCAATTGCGATTGATCTTACTGTTGAATATGGTCAGTTCCATGAATATTCTGGGATGATGATTGCCCAAAAATATATACAGAGCAAACCTTCAGATCCTTTTGATGCGGTTATTGCAGCCAATGATAATATGGCGATCGGTGTTATAAAAGCCATTGAAACATCTGAAAACAACTTCTGGAAGCAATGTGCCGTCACCGGATTTGATGATATCCCCCTCGCGAAGCTGGAATATCCGCCAATAACCACCATACACCAACCGCTGGATTTGCTGGGCAAGGAAGCACTGCAATTATTGGATAACCTTATAGAACAAAAAGATATTAAAATTAATCCACCTTATGTTCGCTATGTTGAATCAACTATAATCATTCGCCAATCCTGCGGATGTCAACCAAAAAAAACATCATCTCAAAACGTTAATCATCCGTATCCAGCCTTACCGCAGGATTTCCAGAATTATACATCGATACCAACTAATATATTACATCAAAAACAACCTCAACTACATACGGGCGATTTGTCTTCATTTCTGTATTTATCAATAAAATCCGAACAGAATATGCGGAACCTAAGCTATTTAGGGCAGCGCCTGGTTACCGTTAATACCTATGAAGGGATGGCTCGACATTTATCGGACTTCCTTGCAAATCTTTCAGTTCCTCTGTGTTATCTATTTGTTTTTGAAAAACCCATAAAAGAACCTTCTGATGTAGCCTATCTTGTTTATAAGAAAAACAGCAGCCAAGAAGAATACCTGACAGAAAAACCGCAGTTATTACCAATTAAAGAAGTACTCGCAACGGTAGAAGACCCAGTGCAATGTGTTTATCCGCTTAAAGCTGGCGATACTTATATAGGTATTTTAATATACAACTCTTATGATTATGCACAACCACATATGTGCAGCTGCGCCACATTCCTCTCTAATAATATACAACGGCTTTATGAATTGGAACTGGAAAAAAAACGAACCCAGATATTAGAAGAACAGGTACAAATTCGAACACAGGAGTTGGTAAGGGCATATAAAGAATTGCAGGAAGAATCTCGGAGAAGAGAAGCGGTAGAAGCAGAGGTACTCCGGATTAGTGAAATGGAACGGCTCAGGTTCAGCCTCGATTTGCATGATGATATATGCCAGAGACTGGCGGGCCTATCAATGTATTGTAAAAGTATGGAATTAAAAAATCCCAATCTCGGAGAAGTCGTTAAAATGATTGATGAAACATTATTGCTGACTCGACGTTATGCACACGATGCATTTCCCGTAGAACTGGAAAATCTGGGTTTAGAAAAAGCTCTGGAAAAATTGTTACGTACTTTAGAGCGGCAGACTAAATGTTCATGTACATTTAACTGGGATATAGATAATTCAGCTATCAATATGGCAAAGGATCAGGAAATTAATATTTATAGAATTGTACAAGAGGCGGTTAATAACAGCATTAAACACGGAAGAGCTACAAGACTTGATATTTCTACATCGATTAACCAAAACAATTCTTTCTGTATCACCATATCTGATAATGGTCATGGAAATGAACTCTTAAATCAGTTTCCGATGAATATCAGTGTTGGTGGGGTGGGACTCAGATCCATGGAATATAGAACCCATCAGCTGCAAGGAAAGCTTTCAATACAGTCTCATGTGAACAAAGGGACTATAATAACCATCTGTATACCTCTCAATAAAAGGGATTAACACTGCAATGAAATATAAAGCTCATGATATTATAAAATCATTACCAGGCATACATTTACTTACCAATGACACAGTAGATACTTATCTTTACGGGAATCGGGATATTCAGGTAAAAGGTATTGCGGTAACCTTTCTTGCAACACTTGAACAATGCAAAGAAGCAGTACAGAACAACTGCAATCTCATTATTACCCATGAAGGAATCTGGTATAGCCATAAGGATCAGCATCTCGATACCATTCCACAAAGTGCTTTTGATCCAGTATATCAGGGGAAGCATCAATTCATTAACATGCATAACCTGTGTATATATCGCTACCATGACGGAATACACCGCGCTTTACCTGATATGATAACCGCTGGTTTAATTAAGGAATTACATTGGACCCAGCATGAAATCAGTCAGAAACCTGCCTATTCGATCTTAGAACTGAATATGCCATTAAAAACAATACTCCAGCATATTAAACAACAGCTTGGAATCTCATTCATAAGGTATATGGGAGACCTGGATCGTATAATTCATAAAGTCATAATTGCCGTTGGCTATCGTGGGAGCGGCCAACTGATTCTTCCTGTATTAGCACAGGAACAGATTGATGCTATTATTTACGGCGAAGGCCCAGAATGGGAAATACCTGAATATTGCAGAGACGCATTACATCTCGGCCAGCATAGGGCTCTCATTATTCTTGGACACGGAGCGAGCGAAAGCCCCGGGATGAGACTACTCACCCATGAACTGCAGGTACAGTATAAAAATGTACCGGTCTATTACTTACCGTTTAAGAATCAGTTTATGATCGGATAAAACTACCACAAGGGCCTATTCCAGCCTGAGGACCTCCACCCTGGAAAGGTAACGGATACGGCGGGGGCCAGGCCGTTCATCCCGGGTGCTGACGAGACAAAGCTCCCCTTCCTTTTCTCCCAGCACCTGGCCATTTTTGGTGAGCACCACGATAAGGCCTTCTCCGATGGGGCTGTTAAAAATCTCATGCCAGGAATAGAGGGCCCGGTACCCGTCCGTGCCGGTCGCAACAATATAGGTCCTGTTGGGAACCTCATGTTCTTCCAGCCGCATTTGGGCCTCTTCCAACAGGTCCCGGAGCAGGACCCCGGAATACTCCAAACCCGCTTCTTTCAGTTTGCCGCTCCCGCAAAGGATATCCACATCTTTAACGACTACCTGGGGCCGCTGCCGCAGGGCCTCTGCGGTAAAGGTACAAGGATTATCCACAAAACCTTCGATACGTACCGCGGTACTGACATATTCAGGCCCGTACACCTTTTGCCGTACCCCCGGCGGCATGTTTATCATATACACCTCCTAGAAAATATCATAAACGCGGTTAAGCCGGGCGGAACCAAGTACAACCCCAATGGTATTCCCCGGCATTACAAGTCCAATGGAATCGGCCAGATCCTGCAGGGCACCATCGGCCAGTACATCAACCTTATTGAAGACAAGGACCCGCCGGGCTCCAGATGGAGCCCCCTTAAAAAGCCCCTGGGGATGGAGCACCAGGTTGATGAGATGAGGGCTGCCTATGGGCTCCCCCGGCTGGCACCCCGTAAGATCCCTGAACAGGACAGGCCGGTGTACATACCGTTCATCCATGGGCTTCCCGAGGCAATCCAGTCCGATACAGCCCAGAACCACGCTGCTTGCCTCAGGAACAACCGGCTCATGGTCTGCCGGAGCCTTTACAGGCAGATGTTTTGAGCCATCGGCCTCAACCAGCACAAGGTCCCAATAGGGTGAAAGCCTTTCCACCCAGGCGGGGTGTATTCCGCCAAGTTTTAACAGGTCTGTTTGTCCCTTAGGTTGATGAACCGAATGGTCCGGGATGCCCTCTCTGGCTGCAACGACAGCGATATGTCCAGCCTGGGGCACGGAACCAGACTGGCTTTTCTGCGCCCCCAGGGAATTCCTGTCCGGCGCTTCAGCCAACTCGGGCACTATAACAACCTGATTGCAGGGACGGGGTTGGGGCTCCGTACGGGGATCATAGATATGGGTGGTGGTAGTAACACAGACCCGCCCTCCTTCCCGGGCCAGGGCTTCCGCGAGTAAGTAGAGGATCGTCGTCTTGCCCCCGCCCCCCACCGCAGAAACAACCAGGCCCTTTCGCTCAGAAGGCACCCTGTTATGTGCCGGCCCTGCAGAGCCTCTGATGAGGGTGAGTAATTCAGAACTCAGACTGCGGTCCTGCCTCTGCTTAATATCCATCACATCACCATTCCTGCTGTAATTCTTCTATTTAACACTTCTATTTAATAAATCGCTTCAGGTCCCCATCACTTAAGGCCTTGTGGTAAAAGAGGGAGTAAAACTCCCGGACCTTCGTTTCCAGGGTCTGACAGCCCACCAGATCCGGATATGCCAGATGGGCCAGCCAGTAGAGGCCCGCAAGCCGGTTAATTGATGGGGGCCGGGCAACCCAGTTATAGGGCTCCACCGGAATATCGTAGACCTTTCCCTGCTGCACCGCCCGGAGCTGGCGGAAAAGGCTGTCCTTCTTAAGGCTTTCGGCCTGGGCTCCGCTAGTAAGAATGATGATATCCGGATCCCAGAGCAGAAGCTGTTCCGCCGACACCTGATTTCTGCCGGATCCGCCCTTATTTGCAAGGTCTGCCACATTGATAAGCCCCGCAAACTCTATGGTCTGTGAATGGATGGAACCGGAGGCAATGGTCATGAGGCCCGAAGCATCTTCCCCGTAATAAAGGGTCGCCTTACGCCTGTTCTGACCAAACTGATTCTGCAGGTTCTTAAAGTAGGCTACCGTATCATCTGAAAAACGGGCCAGCTTTTCCGCCTGATCTTCTACTTTCAGCAAACGGCCCAGGTCCCGGTAGGTTTTACTGTAGGATTCAAAGGACGCGGCCTCAATAAACACCGTAGGGATACCGGTCCTGTTCTGGACATCATCCATATCCCGGGCAATGGTGGGTTTCCGTTCACCTATATCGATGATGATATCGGGCCGGGCGCTGATGAGGGCTTCCATGTTCAAGGTGGAAGCGGTACCGTAGAACTGGCCAAAAACGGGAAGCTGGGCCATGGTTTTAGATAGATAGGGGACCAGCTCCGGTGCGGGCTTACTGGACCATCCGGCAAACCGATCCGGAACGAGTGTAAATAGAAAAATCTGGGCCATGGGACCCGATGGGGCGATTTTTTTTATTGTATTGGGAATCTGAACTGTCCTGCCCGCCGAGTCCGTAAAGGTCCAGTTCAACGAAGTCGTAGTTTCGGTGCTTGCGCTCACCCCATCTGGGGCCTTTTGTGCCATAAGGGGATGAGAAAGCGCAAGACCTAAAACCAGGGCTGGGGCCATCAATCTGCAGGTTCCTACCTTGCTCTGTGCCATCTTTGTTATACTCCTTTTTCAAAGTTGAGTTTCTGTCCGTGATGAACCATTTTCCCATGCAGCCCCTGCCTCACCAGAGAAAGACACCCTTCCCGGTCAGTGTAGAGGGTCCCGCTCAGAGCGCTGACCCCATAGGAAAAGAGCGCCGGAGCCATGCAGGTGCTGGGCCCCACAAGGACCACAAAGGCATGCCGGCTCAGTTCGAGGAGCCGGGGCAGGGTCTTATTTGCAAGGGTGCTGCCGGTTATGAACACCATATCCATGGCAGGCAAAAGATATTCCGCCGCTGCAGCGGGGTAATCCCCATTCTGAGGATGTTCTTCTATTATATAGAGGGAAGCCGCCACGGGAGCGATATGCCGTTCCACAGAGGCGAAGTGGCCAACACTGGCTACCTGCTTGCCCCGGGCCAGCTCTGCATAGCGGGTAAAGGGGTCCGCTTCTGTTCCTCCGGAACCACTGAACGCCCTCTGGCCTGTCCTATCTACGTTGCTGGAGAGGGACTCCTGGGATGAATGCACATATCTAAAATGTTTATTAAGCACCACAGGGGAATTGTAATAGGCGTTGAGGGCTGCCCCGCCCAGGGCGGCATCGGCAGCATTCCAGGAAAGGACCGCTTCAGCCACTTCCTTAAGGGGCATCCCCCTAAGGTCCGGGGGCAGCCTGGGCTGTATACCGGTAGGCTCCAGGGTCATCACCGTG
>JAAYUZ010000199.1 GCA_012517385.1 Treponema sp.
ACGATTTTAGGGTTCTTGATTCCCTTTATGCCTATCATCGGGGAAATCCCTATGGGGTAATCCAGCAGTATCTGCAGCAGTGCCCCTATAAGACCTTTCGTCTGGTGGCGGCTACCTCCAGTACCCCCTATTTTGTGCTGGCGGACTACCGGTTTGAAAATAAAATCTGCTTTATCGATGGGGTGAAGCGGGCCTATCCACAGGTACAGAACATACTTCTGGTGGGTTCAGAAAAATTTGCCCGGATTATCTTTAATGAAGATGGGTCCTACCGGAAGATGAAGGCTAACTCAACCTGCGCGGCCGGTACGGGGAGCTTCCTGGATCAGCAGGCGGTGCGGCTGGGTATCGAGTCCGCATCCCGGCTTGCGGAACTGGCCGGGCAGTCGGGACCCGAAACTCCCCGTATCGCAAGCCGCTGTTCCGTCTTTGCAAAAACTGACCTGATCCATGCCCAGCAGGAAGGGTGGGCCCTATCCGAAATATCCGATGGTCTCTGTGCAGGACTTGCCCGCAATATCGCAGATACCCTGTTCCCGGCGGAGCAGCTTGCAAGTCCTACCGTTATGGTGGGTTGGGTGGCCTTGAACGAACGGGTGGTAAAGCACCTTTCGGATCTTGCGGGGACCCACATTATCCATGATGAACAGGCGGCCCTGTACGGAGCCCTCGGGGCGGTACTGCGGGCTCTAAAGGCAATCAAAGAGGAAGCAGCCGGGGGGCACACCGCTGTTGCGAAAAAGGTTGGTGAGTCCGCTGCTTTTAAGAATAACGGTGGGGCGGCTGTGGTGAACGATGTGGATTCTGGTGAAGGCGCTCTTTTGGCCGACCGGCCCCTGCGGACCGCGGCGGACATCCTGGGAAAACAGGAAGAACGACGCCGCTATGTGCATCAACCTCTGGAAAAGAAAAACCCAAACTATCCGGATTTCAGTGCCTATAAAAGCTATAACCAGGTAACTTCGAGGCTCGGAGAACGGAATCCCGTGGAGATTGATCTTTATACGCCCCTTTCTGGTGGCCCGATTCCTGTTTATCTGGGGATCGATATTGGTTCTACCAGCACAAAAGCCGCAGTGCTGGATGAAAACCGCAGCATGCTGGCAGGGCTCTATACCAGGACTGCCGGAGATCCTATCCGGGCGGTTCAGGGCCTCTTTGAGGCTCTGGAGACGCTGCAAACCCAGGAGGGGGTAAGTCTGGAGATCCGACGCTGTGCCACTACCGGATCGGGCAGGAAGCTCATCGGGGTCATTGTGGGCGCCGACGGGATTATCGATGAGATTACCGCCCATGCCCGGGCAGCGGTTGAGCTTGATCCAAAGGTTGATACGATTATTGAAATTGGCGGTCAGGATTCCAAGTTTACCGTCCTTAAGGATGGGGTTGTAGTCTTTAGCCAGATGAATACGGTCTGTGCCGCCGGAACCGGCAGTTTTATTGAGGAGCAGGCGGTCAAGCTCGGGGTTCCCATCAGGGACTACGCCCGCCGGGCCCTGGGGCATCCTGCACCGGCGACGAGCGACCGCTGCACCGTATTCATGGAACGGGACCTGAATAATTACCAGAATGAAGGCTATGGGGTCGAAGAACTCCTTGTGGCGACCCTCTTTTCCGTGGCGGATAACTACCTGTCCAAGGTGGCCATGGAAGGATCCATCGGGACCCATGTGGTGTTTCAGGGGGCCACCGCAAAAAATAAGGCCCTGGTAGCGGCCTTTGAAGAACGGCTTAAACGGCCCATCGCGGTTTCTCCCTACTGCCACCTGACAGGCGCCATGGGGGCGGTCCTCCAGACCCTGGATGACCAGTCGGCGGCTGGCGCAACCACCGCGGCCTCAAAGTTCCGGGGGCTTGGTCTGAGCCGGGAAACTATTGCCCAGCGGAACGATGTCTGTCAGGGCTGTACCAACCACTGCAAACTGCACATTATCACCGTCCAGGGCGAAGAAATTGTGTACGGCTATCTTTGCGGCAGGGGGGCAGGGGACCGGACCTTTGTTTCTAAAAATAAATCAGGCTTTGACCTCCTGCGGGAACGGCGGCATCTCCTGGAACAGGCGGTTCAGACCATTACCCGGCAGGGCCAGCAACACCAGGGAAAACAGAGCCTGACCGGCTGGCTTTCAGAGGCGGTGGTTAATTTTTCTACCTCTACCATCGATCTTTTTAATGATGCGCTGCATCAGGCCACTGATACGGTGCTAAAAAACCGTTCAGTGGTGGAAAATAAGGCAGAAGTAATTCGTGCTGATACGGCGGCTCAAATGGCGCCTGCCCAGCCAGGGGTAAGCCCCCAGGGGGCCCACAGTTCATCAATCCTTTCATCAATCCGTATTGGTATTCCCCGGGCTTTATACCTGCAAGAAGACAGCCGGCTCTGGCAGTATTTTTTCCAGTCCCTGGGTTTTACCGTGGTGATGGGGGAAGATATAAGCAGCTCTATCGGGTCGGGAAAGCGCATCTCCGGGGCTGATTTTTGCGCCCCCATATCGATGATCCATGGACAGGTGCAGGGTCTTCTGGAAAAATCCGATTATGTGTTCCTGCCTATCTACCTTGAGGCACCCCGGCATGGGGAGCCCGCGGAGCAGCCACAGGGAGAAGAACGGAGATTCTTTTACTGCAACTATTCCCAGTACACGCCGACCCTGGTCAGTGTAGCTACCGAGCAGGGGGACCGCATATTAAAACCCCTGATTTATTCAAGTTTTGGAAATGACAGCGAGGCCATCTTTGAACTTCGGGAAATGCTCCGTCCCCTACTCGTAAGCCGGGGGCTAGATGTGCCGGTTCCTTCGGTATTGGAGCGGCTCTACCGGAACATGAAGGCCATAAAGGCGGCCTATAACAATGCACTGGTAGACCTGTACCAGCGTATTCGGCCTGAAACGGATGAGTTCTCCATAATGTTGACCGGGAGGCCCTACACTGCTTTAAGCAAGGGCCTTAACAAGGGTATCCCCGATATGTTTGCAGAGCATGGGCTTAAGGTGTTCTTCCATGACATGTTCCCCACGCCGGAAACCCATCATCATGATGGACTGCTTCAGGCGTATCACTGGTACTATGCGTCCCGGGTAATCGAGACAGCCCTGTACTGCCGCAGCAACCCCACCATGTATCCCGTGCTGGTTACTTCCTTTAAGTGTGGCCCCGATTCCTTTGCCATAGAAACCTTTAAGGAAATTCTTGACCGGGCCCACAAGCCCTATCTTATTTTACAGATTGATGAACATGACTCGGCGGTTGGCTACGAAACCCGCATAGAGGCGGCGGTACGGGCCTTCAGGAATCATTTTTCTGCAGCGAGGTCGATGTCTGCTGCTCCCGCTGCTGGTTCATCCATAAACGCAGCTCAACAAAAGCAGCAAAGCCGCGAAAAGGCAGCCTTCCCCCGGAATAAGACGGTGCTGCTTCCCAACTGGGACCCCCTGGTTGTGGAACTTCTTGCAGCAGCCCTGAGGGGCCATGGGGTTAACGCCCATGTGCTGGAAGAAAAAAGCGAATATATTCAGCATGCCATGACCCATAACTCTGGTCAGTGTATCCCGGTGAGCGTGATTGCCTATGAGGTGATGAAATATATCGAAAGCCGCACGCTCGATCCTCAGAATACGGTGCTCTGGATGGTAAAAGCCCTGTGGCCCTGCAATATCCCCCTCTATCCTCTGCAGATCGAAACAATCCTGAGAAAGGCCGGTAATGGAATGGAGAAGGTCCAGGTCTTTACGGGGGATCTCACCTTTATGGATGTTTCTGCCCGGATGACCCTTGATGCCTATTATGCCTATGCCCTGGGCGGACTTTTACGGAAAATTGGAACCAGAATCCGTCCCTATGAAACCCTTCCAGGGGCTACCGATGCATTTATTGCTTCGGCCCTCCAGAAGTGCGCCACCGCCCTGGAAAAACGGCAGCCCATGGTGCCGGTGATTAAGGATATTGCGGCGGGCCTCAGCTTCATACCCCGTAAAGAAGGAAAACGTCCTAAGGTAGCCATCTTTGGTGACTTTTATGTGCGGGATAATGATATCTTTAACCAGGATCTAATCCGGTCTATAGAACGGGCAGGCGGGGAAGTGGTTACCACCTCCTATGTGGAATACTTAAAGGCTACGGTGGATGCCTTCTTTGACCGTCTCCTTATGGAACGCCGCTATGGCCCCTGGCTCGGGTATCGGGCGGTCATGATGGCCATCGCATCGGTAGAAAAGGCCCTGGAACGGCAGACCGGTATCGCCTTAAGCGAGGGAGCCTGGACAAACCGCCGCCGGCAGGATGCGTACCAGTATTTCGGCATCCGGCCAGAAATGTCGGGGGAAAACTATGACAATGCCTTAAAGATCCTTAAGATTCTGGATGAACATCCCGATCTGGCCCTCTTTGTGCAGGCCGCCCCCGCGTTTTGCTGTGCTTCCCTCGTCACTGAAGGAATGAGCAAGGCTATCGAAAACCTTACCGGCGTTCCAGTCCTGTCCATAACCTATGATGGTACGGGGGCTCAGAAAAATGATGCGGTAGAACCCTATCTTGCCAAGTATGGTACATAAGATAGTCAGAGGAGCTATCCTCGATGCCTCGATGGTAGCT
>JAAYUZ010000200.1 GCA_012517385.1 Treponema sp.
ATCGACATTTCTTCCGCAATGCGCTTCATGAGCGCCACTTCGTTTACTTGCAGTGCATCAATAAATTCTGTCGTTAGTTCCATAGCCCGGGCATTGTACCCTAAGGGCTTATAAAAAGTCTATGATTTAAAGGACTGGCTGGAGGACTGGTTCAGGGGCTGGATGAAAAATCCCCAGCCCCCCTCATCAATCTTTTTAGATAAAGTGTCGGGTTTCCCGGTCCTGCTGAAAACCGCTCAGGACTCCCACCGCATAGGTCCCAAGGGATGCAACCATGACATCGATCATGGTTCCGATGGCAACCAGATAAAAGGCGATGGGTTTAAGGATAAGGTAGCCCGCTTCGAATCCCTTGCCGTACCAGCCGCAGAGAACCGCCAGGGCGATATAGGCTCCGTTACCGGGATGCCGGGGAAGCAGGACCGAAATGATCCCTGAAAAAAGCAGGATGCTGAAAAGGTCCCCTGCACTAATACCCAGGCTGGAATAGGATTTAATGATAACAATGATGGAAATTGCCGCCACCATGCCGCTTCCTGCGCGGGCGAAGGTGCTGAACAGAACGAGACTCAGAGCGTTGCTGCGCCGCTGGACCCCATGGTTTTCCTTGGCATGTCGAATCAGCAGGGGGAGGGTAAAATTAAGGTCTCCGGAAAAGAACCCTGCTATGGCAGGCCCCAGGGCACCGTAGAGTTGTTTCCACGGGTTGCTTCGTTTGCCTCCAAGGAGATAGAGAAAAAGGGGCAGAATAACAAAACAGAGCAATACCCCATAGACTGCAAGAAGTACTATAATGTCCCGGAATACCTGGGCTTTTAATGCGGTCTGAAAACGAACCGCCCAGAAGGCCCCTAAGAATATCATGAAAATTCCAAGAATTTCTGAAAAGAATATGGCGATATAGTAGAATATCCGGGAAAGGGAATCGACCAGGCTGATGACGGGTTTGGTATACACCCGGTCATAGGAGAATCCGGCTCCTAAGAAGATGGCAAAGACCCAGATGGGGAGCAAAAAGCTGCTGTCTCCAACCAGGCCCGCGAGCATATTTGAAGGTAAGAGCTGCAATATCCCTTCCCCGATATCAAGGGAAAGGCTTTCTTTCTGACCTTCTATAAGAATGGGAATGCGGGCAGGAGGAAACAGTAAGGTTACGAGCATCCCTGAGCCGATAATAAACATCGTAGAAACCGCGATAATCCCGATGGTGCGGAACACGAGGGGCCACATCTCTTTGTCCTGCCGCAGCTCATAGATGGCAATCACCAGGGAAAAGGCCAATGTGGGCACCAGGGAATAGCGGCCAATCTGTATTGCAAGGCGGGAAAGCCAATCTATGACCGAGAGAACCGCCAGATTATCCTGGGGAATGACAAAGCCCAGGATGAGTCCCAAAAGGGAGCCGATAAGTAATTTTAACCAGACCTTCATGGATAATGAGCATACTTTATGCCGGTTTGCTCGTCAATGAGGCTGGTATCTCTATCAGTATCTACTATACTGAAGGTGAATAAATAAAGTGTAATGAATAAACGGGAGTGTTCATGCGTCTTATATTTTTTTTAAATGTCATGTCCTGTTTTTTATATGTTTTTCTTGGCGTATTTGCCTATCTATTCAGACGAAAGGATCGGCAATTCCGCAGGACACCGCTTAATATTATTTTTATTTCTTTATCCCTGCTGTTTTCCCTGGGAACCATGGCGAATGCCTTTTTCGTCAGTTCTCCCACCGCAGAAGAAGCCAGGCTCTGGTTTCTGTCTTTTTCCTTTATCTGGTATGCGGCGCCTCCCTTATTTTTTATCTTCTGTCTCCTTCTCACAGGAAACCCTTTCCGGTACTGGTACCTGCTTTGTTTGCTTCCAGCCCTCAGCATCACTATAGCTCAACTCTTCTATCCCCATGCTGTGCTGAAACAGGTTGTGCCGGTAGCCCTGGGCTGGCACGCAGCCTACGACGAAGGATCTCTTTGGCATTGGATCAATGTGGCCAATTATACCATTTTTGGGGTTGGTTCAATTGTTGTACTTGTGATGCGTGGGCTCTTTCAGCAGGATGAATTAAGGCGTAAAAAGGTTTCCATCATACTGTATTCCTTTATTCCAACCTTTTTCGGAACCTATATAACAGGTTTTCTTCTGAGATATGCGGGGTTCGAAGCACTGCCCCCCATGCTGCCGATTTTCTTAAGTTTCCTTTTAGCGGGACTTGCCTGGGCACAGTTCCGTTACGATCTCCTTTCGTTTTCCAGCCGGGAAGTTTCGGAGCGTATACTCCAGACTGTTTATGACGTGGTGCTTCTCTGTAATGTGGATGGAATCATTTTTGATTGCAACCTGAGCCGTTCCGATAATGAATGGCAGGGGAAAAGTATCAGCCTGGTTATTCCTCAGGCTGACCCGCCCCAGACCTGGCTCCAGAATCATGCCCAAGCTGAGGGGCGAACCTTTGAAGAACCCTTCAATTTTTCAACCAGCCGTACTGGTCCTGCAGCGATTACGGTGAGAAGACTCTCTTCCGGACAGAGTTTGTCGGGCTATATCATTACTGCCCATGACCTGAGTGCAGAAAAAAATCTTACTCTGGAAGTCGATCGCCGCTTAGCCGCCACTGCCAGCCTTAAATCTATCGAAGCGAATTTTGCCCGGGCCTTTCACGCCAGTCCTGCGGGCATGCTTATTCTGGAAGTGGGGACCAGAATAGTTCTGGACGTGAACCGAGCGGCCAGTGCAATGTTGCAGATTCCCCCATCGGAACTGGTAGGGGCCCCTATCACCGAATTAGGGCTCCGTATGGATGAGCAGGTGCTTTCTTTTTTTCATAATGCACTCATTGCAAACCAGACTATTTCGACTCAGCAGCTTCTTTTCACCAGAAAAAATGATTCAAAACTCAATTGTTTAGTCTCCGCTTCTCCTTTTATGTATATGGGAAAGCCAGCAACCCTCATCATCCTGCTCGATATTACCGAAATTGAACAACTCAGGACCGAACTTGAACGGAGTCAGAAACTGGAATCTATAGGCATTTTGGCTGGCGGGATTGCCCACGATTTTAATAACATCATGACCGCTATTTTAGGCAATATAAGCCTTGTAAAACTTAGTATCTCCGAGACCGATGAGATCTATGATGCCATTATCCGGGCGGAGACCGCATGTTTCCGCGCCCGGGATTTATCCCGCCAACTTCTCACCTTTGCGAAGGGCGGAGAGCCGAGCCCTGTCCCCACTGACGTATCAAAACTAGTCCGGGAAGCTCTGAGGCTATCTGCCGCTGGCAGTTCTGTGACCGCTTCGGTATCTATCGAAGATGATATTCCCTATGCCTATATTGACAGCGGCCAGATTATCCAGTGTTTTAACAACATCATTCTGAATGCAATTCAAGCCATGTCAAAGGGAGGGACCCTTTCTATCCGCATCAGAAAAGAAGTCATCACTGATCTGCAGGAGCTTAAAAATCAGGATCGGTATTATCCCCTTCTTCCAGCCCGTGGTGTATATGTGGTGGTTGAATTTAAAGATTCTGGTCCTGGAATCCCGACCGGGCTCCTGGATAAGATATTTGATCCCTACGTTTCCACCAAACATGGCGGATCGGGCTTGGGCTTGGCTATTACCTATTCTATTTTAAAGCGCCATGGGGGGGCCGTATCTGTCCAGTCAAGTGAAGGAAAGGGGGCAATTTTTACCGTGTATCTACCCCCCGCAGATGAAACCGTTCAGCAGGAACCGGTGACCAAGGTTCAATTTGCCAAGGGGAAAATTCTTGTTATGGATGATGAGTACGCGGTACGGATGGTGGTGGACAGGATGCTTCGCCGCCTGGGTTATGAGCCAACGGTAACTGCAAACGGTGAAGCAGCCATAGAACAGTTTGAAAAAGCCCGTAATGAGCAGCGTCTTTTTAGTGCGGTCATTCTCGATTTAACGGTTGTATCCGGAATGGGAGGCATAGAAACCGCAAAACGCATTAAAGAAATCGATCCTGATATCCCAATTTTTGTATCCTCTGGCTATGCGGATGCGCCGGTTATGTCTGAATACCGTTCCTATGGTTTTGCAGGGGTAATTCCTAAACCCTTTGGAGTTGAAGAATTAAGTCAGAAACTCGCATCTATCGTAAAATCCGAAGTGTAGCGTACGCTAAGTGTAGCGCAGTGCAGCTTGGCGCAGCTAAGTTTGGAGTATCTCAGTTTGGCGCAGCTAAGCCAAGCGTAGCTAGGGCCGCGGCACATCCACATGACCGTTTTCTCTAGCGAGAAATTCAGTTCCCAGAGCCTTAAGCCGGTTTGCCAGCAATCCTTGAATCCGTTTTGTGTCCCGCTCTGTCAGAGTCCCGGGGCCATAGGTCCCCCGTAAAAGACGGACCGGCTCATAGGTGAGTTTTTCAATCACCAGGGAATCTGGGGCCCCATTGTCCTGACCCCCTATCGGTTTTATTTTTTTTATATTGATGATTGCCACCGCCGAATCATAGGTAGCATCGTCTTTCATGTCAAAGACAAAGTTGCCCATGGAGTACAGAATCAGCCCCTGCTTGTACCATTCAGCCCCCTGGAGTACATGGGGGTGGTGCCCCAGTATGGCCAGGGCTCCCGCATCGATGAGCCGCTTTGCTAAAGCCCGGTCCGATTTTCGGGGAATCTGCTGAAATTCTTCCCCCCAGTGGAGCGACACCAGGACCCCATCGGCCTGTGCCGCAGCTTTTTGTATATCCGCAATGATATCCTCTTCCCGCAGGACCGCCACCCCCGCAGCAGGTGGCGGCCCATCGGCGGCTTCTACCACACTCCAAATGGGTTCCGCATAGGCAAGAAAAGCGAGCCGTATCCCATTGCGTTCTATAATCGCCGCTTTATGGGCCTCTTCCCGGGAAGAGCCCGCACCACAGGCGGCAACATCAAGCTGCGCAAGGCTCAGCAGGGTGTCTGTTAGCGCCCGGGGACCATAGTCGTTGGTGTGGTTGTTTGCCAGGGAGACCACATCAAAACCGGCATACTTTAAGCCCATGAGCGCCGCCGGGTTAGCCCGGAATGTGACATCCTCTGGTTTTCCCGGATAGGGCTTGCCCCGGAAGGATGCGGGGCATTCCAGGTTGGCAAAAGCAATATCCGCCGATTGGAGTATTTTCGGTATCGAAGCGAAGGGTGCCTGCCAGGAATTGTTTTGAATCACCTTATCCACGGTACGGGAGAGCATGATGTCCCCCACCACCGCCAGGGTTAGGCGGTCTTCCTGAGTATGGACTATGACCTGGCTTTCGCTTTGGGCTTTAGGGGGAAAACAAGCGGTAAGCAGGACCACTACAATAAGAGCCCATGCCCCCGCCAACCCTTTCATCCCATGCGAGAAGGCTCCCGTAACGCCTTGCATAGACCGAATCCTCATGGGACCGTGCTTATCCCTCGTAGATGCTGCGTGCGATGGGCATGCGACGGCCCATACCAAAGGCCCTCTGGGAAACCTTAAGCACCGGCGGTGCCTGGCGCCGCTTGTACTCCGCCCGGGCTACGGTTTTGATGATGCGGCTGACAAGCTCTTCGCTCCAGCCCTGCTGTACAATCTCATTTTTAGAGAGGTTTCCCAGAAGATACAGGTTCAAGACCTGGTCCAGTTCTTCATAGGGAGGCAGACTGTCCTGGTCGGTCTGGTTTGGCCGCAGTTCCGCTGACGGGGGTTTGGTTAAAATAGCTTCGGGGATAATAGCCCTCCGCCCTGCTTCCAGTTCCCGCTGGTTAATCCGCCTGCAGAGCGCAAAGACCTCCATTTTAAAAAGGTCCCCAATAGGAGCCAGGGCCCCCGCCATATCTCCATATAATGTACAGTATCCCATGGCCAGTTCGCTCTTGTTCCCCGTGGTGAGGAGCATGGAATCGAATTTATTCGAGTAGGCCATAAGGAGGGTCCCCCGTATCCGGGCCTGCAGATTTTCCTCTGCCAGGTCAAAGGGCCGGCCGGCAAAGACCGGTTCCAGGGTGGATAGATAGGCTTCAAAGGCGGGCTCGATGGGCAGCAGTTCGTAGCGGCATCCCAGGTTGCGTGCCAGTTCCCGCGCATCATCCTTGGAACCCTGGGATGAAACACGGGAGGGTAAACCGAAGCACAGTACCTGTTCGGGGCCGATAGCCTGGACCGCCAGGTATGCCACCAGCGCAGAATCGATACCTCCCGAAAGCCCCACATGGGCCCGCTTAAAGCCGCATTTTTGCATGTATCCCCGGATGCCCAGCACCAGGGCCTTTTCTATGGTGTCAAGCTCCTCCGCCGCATCCACAGGACCCAGTTTCACCGGTTTATCAGATTGATGAACTCCTTCTGTGTCCCAGATAACCAGGTCTTCTTTAAAACCCTCCGCCATCAGGGTGAGCTGGGGCGTTTTATCCCCCGGCTCGAGCACAAAGGACCGGCCATCAAAAATAATTGAATCGTTGGCCCCCACCGCATTGATATATACAATCGGTACGGCCCCCCGGCGGCTTATCTTTTCAGCCAGAAGCAGCCGCTGTTCCAGTTTATGGGCATAATAGGGAGAAGCGGAGGGGACGATGAGTATATTAGCCCCCCGATCGAGCAGTTCCCGTACGGGATCTACCGAGTAGTGAGTTGCGGTGGTCGATTCCTTCCACATATCTTCACAGATGGCAATCCCCAGCCGTTTCCCCTGGAAGTCAAAAATTTTTCGATTTTCCGCACTTTCAAAGTACCGGGCTTCGTCAAACACATCGTAGGTCGGGAGCAGGGTCTTTTCCTGTTCAAAGAGAACCTGTCCATTCTGTATGATCCCATAATTATTGCTGAGCAGTTTGCCCTTGCCGCTGCGGTTCCGGCTTACATACCCTGCACCGACCGCAATGCCCTCCGGGATTTGCCGCTGCAGGAGCCTTAAGGCCCGAATTGATCCTTCTGTAAAGGAATCCTGGTCCAGCAGGTCCATGGGTGGATACCCGCAGAGGGCCAGTTCGGGGAACAACACCAGGTCCGCACCCCGTTCTTTGGCTTGCAGGGTGAAGGAAAGAACCTTTTTTATGTTGCCGTCAAAATCACCAATGACAGAATCAATTTGTGCAATCGCGATACGCATGGTCCTATTGTAGTCCTATTTTTGCACAATTTTCTACTACAGCTTGCTTTTATACGCTTGAATTATATGCAGGAATAATTGCGGAAAGGTCGAGAGTCGTATACACTCAAAGACATGACCCGAGGTATATTGATTGTCGGCACCCAAACACCCCTTGCTGCTGCTTTGAGCAGGGAAGCCGCCCAGCGGCTCGAGACCCACGGCCTTGCCCTGTTGGGCCCATCGGATCCAGAACAGGCCCTGCAAATCCCCCAGCCCCCTGCCACCATCCCACTCACATGGACCCCCAGCAGTGCCATATCGAGTCGGACCCTCCTCGTTTCGGCGGAAAACCGGCTTTCCCGGCTTGACGAAGCCCTTTTAGTCTTTGCCCCGCCCACGCTCAGGACCCGCCCGGAGCAGCTGGACCCGGCCCAAATCTCTTTGTTTATTGATGATTACCTTAAGGGCTGGTATTACCTTATTCGGGAATTTTCCCGCTATTTCCGCCAGCGAAAGGCCGGAATCCTTGCCATGGTACTGGCCGAGGGCCCCATGGTCACAGAAAAGGAAGAAAGCCCGGATATGCTGGGCCCCGTTCTTGGATCTGCATTCCGGGCCCTTATGCAAAGTGTTCTTGCATCCGCAGCGGCCGAACCCTACCGGATCCTTGGCTTCAGCGGCAATGACCCCTCCCAGGATGCAGACTTTGCCTCATTTATTTTTAAGATCCTCGACGAGGACACCAAACGGGACACGGGCAAGCTGCACCGTTTTGGGAAAATTGGAATTTTCAGATAACAAAATATTGCACCCCGGCTTCGAAAATCCGCTGTTCCTTGTTCCCTGGAATGTTCACATGCACGAAGGTGCCGCAGCGCTCGCTGTGGCCCATCTTCCCGAGGATGCGTCCGTCCGGGCTGGTAAGGCCCTCAATCGCCCAGGCTGAGCCGTTAGGATTCCAGGGCTCCGCCATGGTCGGGAAGCCCCCCTCATCAACATAACAGAAGGGGACCTGGCCCCCCTGTATCAGTTCCTGAGCCAGGCTGTCCTCAATGGCGATGCGGCCCTCGCCGTGACTGACCGGAATAGTATGGACCGAACCGAGCCGTTCCAGGCTGAGCCAGGGAGACAGGTTTGACATCACTTTGGTCTGGACCATCCGTGAAATATGGCGTCCCAGTCTGTTAAAGGTAAGGGTTGGCATATGCTCATCCGCATCCCGGTAGGTTCCATAGGGTACAAGCCCCAGTTTGATGAGGGCCTGAAAGCCGTTACAGATACCGAGGATGAGTCCGTCCCTGCTGTTCAGGAGGTCCTCCACTGCCTGGCGGACCGCGGGTGCCCTGAGGGCATTGGCGATGAATTTGCCGGACCCGTCGGGCTCGTCGCCGGCGCTGAAACCTCCGGAGAGGGCCAGAATCTGGCATTCCTGGATAGCCGCTGCGAGTTCTGCCGTAGACTCAAGCACATCCTGACGGTCCCGGTTGCGGAACAGAACCTGCCGGGTTTCAGCGCCGGCCCGGCGGAATGCCCGTTCCATGTCCCATTCGCAGTTGGTACCGGGGAAGACCGGGAGGACAACCAGGGGCTTTGCTCCCCTGAGCTGCCCCGGTGCGGTCGCCCCAGCTGTCCTGGCTCTGACTGTCTGTCCCTGGGAAACAGCGCCGCTTCCCGCCCTTGAGGTCCGGTCCCAGAGGGGGATGCTGAGCCGTTCTGCCTCATCCCCCGCTTCGGCGGCGCTGATCCCCGCTGAGGTCTGGGGATAGACCTCGAGGAGTGGATATTCCCAGGCCCGGCGCAGGACCGCCAGGGGATACTCGGCTACCCGCAGGTCCGGGGCATCATCGGCCAAAAGGCTGGCGGGGTCCCCATCATCCAGCACAATACGGAAGATAGGTTCATCAATCGTACGGCCCACAATAGCCCAGCTGTCCGCTTCGGCTAACATTGCTTCGGTGCTCTGGGCACAGCTCGTAAAGGCCCCCTCATCCAGTTCGATGAGCACCGATCCCTGGTACCAGGTTGGGTTAAAGAGTTTTTCGCTGTATCCGTTAAACTCGACACCGGTCATATTGCCAAAGGCCATGATGGCGGCTGTTGCAGCGATGCCCCCAGGTTGTACCGGATAGGCTGCCAGCACGAGGCCCGCTTCGGAAAGTGCCCGCAGGGCCTTCATGTTGGAGCGGAAACTGTCCCATTCAATGGATATTCGTTCAGAGGATTCTCTTTCAAAAGATTCACCTTCACAGGATTCATCTTCACAGGATTCACTGTTGGCGGCCTGGGCAAGGAGCACCAGGGTCGAGCCTGGTCTGCCGCTCAGCGCCCCAGAGCGGACCCGATCCGCCGGGGCAATGCCGGCTGCAAAGGCGACGAGGGTAGGGGGCACCTTCAGGTCGATGCCATGTTTCGCATCGATATATGAGCCTGACATGGAGTCCTTGCCGCCGATGGCGGCGACCCCAAGCTCAAGCTGGGCTTCCAGAGCCCCCAGCAGGGCTGCCAGGGGGTTGCCCCAGGCCTCCGGACTGGTGGTCCGTTCAAAATATTCCTGTAGAGAAAGCCGGGCGGCCCAGGGGTTGCCCCCAAGGCAGGCAAACTTTGCCAGGGCTTCCCGGATGGCCCCTTTGGCGGCCCGATAGGGGCTTGCTGCGGCCAGATCCGGATTATATCCAAAGGTCATGAGGCTTGCGGTGCGGCATTCCCTGTCCAGAGCCGGGAGGAGGGACGCCATGCCGCATTCAGGGGTGCCCTGTTCTCTGCCGCCCCAGGGAAAGAGAACGGACCCCGCACCAATTGAGCCGTCGAACCGTTCCTGCAGACCCCGGCGGCTTCCCGTGCGAAGGGACCGCAGCTCCCGCTCCAGGTTCTCCAGCATGGTCCGGGCAGTAGCTTGTTCCTGGGCACCGCTCGCTTCTCCGCTCCGGCCTTTTGCTGTCCCCAGCTTGGAAGCAGCACTGGAACCGGAGCCGGAAGCGGAATTGATGCCGGAAGCGGAGCCAGAAGCGGAGCCGGAACTGGAGCCGGAGCCGGAATCAGGCCCAGTACCGGCACTGAGCTGGACCCGGGCGCTGCGGCGGGCTCCGTTGGTGTCCAGGAAACTCCGCTCCAGATCAACCACCACCTGGTCCCGCCAGGTCATACGGAGCCGCCCCGTGTTGGTAACCGTGGCTACCTGTACCGCGGTCAGGTTTTCCCGGGCCGCCGCTTCAATAAAGGCCGCCGCATGTTCCGGGGCAACCACCACGGCCATCCGTTCCTGGGATTCGGAAATGGCCAGTTCTGTTCCGTTCAGTCCCGCATATTTTTTAGGTACCGCATCCAGATTGATGTCGAGCCCTTCTGCCAGTTCTCCGATGGCGACCGAGACCCCGCCGGCGCCAAAGTCATTGCATCGCTTAATGAGCCGGGTGACCTCAGGGTTCCGGAAGAGCCGCTGAAGCTTCCGTTCCTCCACCGGATTTCCCTTCTGGACCTCCGCCCCCGCTTCTTCCACCGATTTGCCCGTGTGGACCTTGCTGGAACCTGTGGCGCCCCCGATGCCGTCCCGGCCGGTCTTACCGCCTACGAGGAGTATCACATCGCCTGCTGTGGGCTCTTCCCGCAGCACCCAGGCTTCGGGGACTGCACCAATGACCGCCCCCAGTTCCATCCGTTTGGCCGCAAAGCCCGGATGATAGAATTCCGATACCTGGCCTGTAGCCAGCCCTATCTGGTTTCCATAGGAGGCATAGCCCGCTGCGGCTTCCCGGGCAATTTTAATCTGGGGCAGTTTTCCCGGGATGGTAGCCAAAAGGCTCTGCCGGGGATCGGCTCCACCGGAGACCCGCATTGCCTGATGTACATAGGCCCGGCCTGAAAGGGGGTCCCGGATTGCCCCGCCTAAACAGGTGGCGGCCCCTCCAAAGGGTTCTATTTCTGTGGGGTGGTTGTGGGTTTCGTTTTTAAACATGAGCAGCCAGGGTTCACTGCTCCCGTCGGCAAACTCGGCCTTTACCCGGATAGAACAGGCATTTATCTCCGCCGATTCCTCCAGGTCCTCCAGTTTACCCTGTCGTTTCAGCGCCTTGGCGCCGATAGTCGCCAGGTCCATCAAGGTGACGGGCCGTTTCTGGCTTCCCTCTTCACCATACACAATGCGTCTGGTTTCATGATAGCGATCCCAGGCTCGGCGGAGCGCTGTCAGTTCATCAACCTGATCGCTCCTTTTCTTGTCCTCTTCTGAGGGCTTTATTTCACCTTTAAGGAACTCTACGTCCCGCAGTTCGGTTGTAAAGGTGCTGTGGCGGCAGTGGTCTGACCAGTAGGTGTCTAACACCCGCAGTTCTGTTTCAGTAGGGTCCCGGCCAATTCGGGAAAAGTATTCCTGGCAGAATTTCAGGTCCTCCTGGGACATGGCAAAGCCGTATGCCTGGGCGAGACTTTGCAGGGCTCCTTCATCGGCGCGGATAAAGCCCTCTACGGTGGGGACCGGCGGGATGACCGTTTCAGCCTCTTCCAGGCTGGCGGGTAGTTCCAGATTCGCTTCCCGGCTGTCTACCGGATTGATGATATAGCTTTTAATTGCTTCCAGTTCTTCAGTATTCAGGGGCTTCTCTGATGGGGTAAACAGGTAGACCCGGGCCGATCGTACCAGCGGGCGCTTTCCTACCGCAAGTTCTATGCACTGTTCGGCAGAATCGGATCGCTGGTCATACTGTCCGGGGAGGTATTCCACTGCAAAAAATTGCTCCCCTGTTTTAGCAGGGACCCCAGTCTGGGTATAAAAACGGTCACATTGGGGTTCTGCGAATACGAGTTCACAGGCCCGTGAAAACTGATCCTGTGTCAGATGGGCCACATCGTAGCGGTGCAGGATCCGTACTGAATGAAGCCGGGCGAGGGCGGGGTAGCGGACCCCAAGAAAGGTGGAAATATCATGATGCAGATGCTGGGCTTCTATATCAAAACCGGGGCGTTTTTCTACATATACACGAAGTATGGATGGACTGGCAGGGTTCTGCATGGGCGCTCCTGAAAAGGTTGGTAGGATTGTCCGCAGTGTATCGATTTTTTCCCTTCGTCTCAAGATTGCGTTGCAAGAAAGCTCTGTGGTGTAAGCGGCTCTGGCGGGAATGAGTTATAAGAAATCGCTCGGGGTCCTGCGGTAGTGTCGGGGGCCCTCTGGCGCGCTAACTTAAAAGGGGTCCTGGCCTGCACAACCATGGGGTCCCCGAGTCCCCATGGTTGTTCCGCCACCCCCTGGTACTGTTTCCGGACGCCAGAGGGCACCTGTGGATCAAGGAACGAGGTCCCACAGCTACGATTTGGGCTCCTTCCCGCCAGCCTGTGCTGGGGGGATGAGGTAAAAAGGGGGAGCCGCGTCAACTGGGGCTGTACAAATGATTAAAGGTCTTCTATATCTGCTCTGCTCAGACCGGTAATGTCTATAATTTCTTCAATCGTTACACCTCGGGCCTTGAGTTTGCGGGCTGTTTCAAGTAGAGCCTGTTTTGTGCCTTGCTGTATACCCTGCTGTAAACCTTGCTGCACTCCTCTTTTTACTCCTCTTTTAACACCCTGTTGCAACCCCTGCTGATATATTTCTTCTTTCCATCGTTCTATGTTTGCTTCCAGCATGCCTGGTACCTCCGTAAGTTGGGCTGTGGCCTCCGTAATCAGTTCCGGCGCACGGTTCCCCAGTATCTGGTATAACCACCTGGTTATTTCTTTTATCAATTCACCCTGTTCCTTTTCTAGTATACTCACTAATCGGCTTATCGTCGAGGCAAGGTCCTCCGGATTCAGGGTTTCTATAAGGAACAACGTCGAGACTAAGTTTTTAATGTTCACCAATTCTTCCCGGGGAATCTCATTCACTGCAACCTTGTAATAGGTGAATGCGGGTATGTATCGGCTAGAGCCGGCTTTTTCTACCAGTTCAGAAAAGCTAAGCGGCGCGGTCCACTGGCCTTCCCCGTTATAGAGGACCAGGGGGAATACGGGAGGGAACCGTTTAAGGTCCGGACTTGATTTTAATAAACTTGAATAGAAATCCACAATGTAGCGGAGGAGGCGAAAACTCATCAGGTAGTCCACGGTGGATTGGAACTCGAGAAGGATATAGATATACAACACTGTTCCCTGTTGCAAGGGGAGCTTCCAGATAAGGTCTGATTCGGTTTTTCTGTAATGGGGAGAGATAAAGGAGGTGTTCACCAGTTCTGCTGAATTGTAGTTCACATCCTGAACCCAGGGCTCGCTGACAAAGCTTTCGAGTAGTTCTTTTAGTAATTCCACATGGGAGAACAGGGATTTATACCCCCGGTCATAGGTATCCTTCATAGCCATAGTACGGCATAGAACCGGAGTGATACTTTAACATGGCGGGAAGGAGCCATAGTGTATTTGCCGCGGGTCCTGCGGAATTGTCGGGGGCCCTCTGGCGGAGGAACATTATTCGGGGTCCTGGCATGCACAACCATGGGGTCCCCTGAGTCCCCATGGTTGTTCCGCCGCCACCTGGTACTGTTTCTGGACGCCAGAGGGCCCCTGGACCAAGGGGCGAGGTCCCGTAGCTACGAATTAGGATCCTTCCCGCCAGCCCTTACTGGAGGGCGGGGTTTGCAGGCATAGCATGGTTTGGTTTAAGAAGACAGCTTGGCGGGAAGGAGCCATAGTGTATTTGCCGCGGGTCCTGCGGAATTGTCGGGGGCCCTCTGGCGGAG
>JAAYUZ010000201.1 GCA_012517385.1 Treponema sp.
AGCCCCATCGATCACCGCGGCTCGGAGGTCGGCCGCACCGCCGGCACGGAGCTGGTTCGTGTAATCCACCATGACGATGGCGTTGTTAACCACCGTTCCCCCCAGGGCGATAATTGCCAGCATGGCAATCATGGAAATCCCCGAATTAAAGAGAAGGAGGCCAAAGACAACCCCGATAATACAGAAGGGGATGGATGCCATGATGATGAGGGGCTGCATGAACCGTTCAAACTGGATAACCATGACCGAATATATAAGGAAGATACTGATAATGAGCATAAGGCTCAGGCTCGAAAGGGACTCGCCGATAAGGGCGCTCGTACCGGCGGTCCGATATTTTACTGTGAGGGGCAGCTGCATGGACTCGAGGGCAGAGAGGGTACGCCGGCTTACTCCGGACTGGTCCTCCGATTTCAGGTAGCCCCGGACTTCTACCGAAAAGGTGCGGTTTTTCCGGTCAATCCGGGAAAGGCTCTGCCGGGCATCCAGATTAGAGAAGGCAGAAAAGCTGATAAGCCGGCCGTCCTGTGTTTTCACCGTAATCTGGTTCAAAAGGTCCTGGTTTATGGGCTTGTCCGCCGCATCGGAGGTAAGGCGGAGACTGTAATCCCTGGAACCAAGCCTGAGTTTTCCCGATTTCATCCCGGAAAAGAGTATCCGGCTCGTAATACCCGCTTCGTAGGGGGTCACCCCCAGGCTTCCCATGTAGAGCTGGCTCAGGTCCATATAGAGCTGTTCCGCATCGCTCCGTACCGAAAGCTCCGTTTTAAACACATCCGGGTCCCGATCCAGAATGGTCTGGACCATGGAAGCAGTTTTCGTTACCCCCTCCAGGTCAGGGCCATAAATTTCCATCTGAAAGCCCTGACCGCCCGTACCGAGAGCCAGGAGGGCATCAAAGCCGCCGTTCAGGACCGTCACATCCACATCGGGAATCGTTTCCGAGAGGGTCTTCTGTAAAAGGGGAATAAGGTCCTGGACGGTCCGTTTCCGCTTTTCGCTCGGAACAAGCCTGAGCCTGCCATAGGCTACATTGGGAGACCCAGACACCGTGATGGCGCTGCTGGAACCCACATAATACACCGCCGCTTCCAGTTCGGGGACCAGGGCCCGTACCCGGGCATCCAGTTCATCAACCTTTGCGCTTGTCCGGTCCAGAGAGTATCCCAGAGGGGTTTGAATATATACCTCAATTTCCCCCGTATCGGTTGTGGGCAGGAAACTGATTTTAAGGGCGGTAATAAAAAACACCGAGCCCGCCAGCAGGCTCAGGCTTAACACCAGGGTGTAGAGCTTATGGTTCAGGACCCAGGCAAGGAGTTTACGATAAAAGGTCTCAAGCCGCAGAAGGGCCCGGTCTATCGCATGTTCAATGCTGGTTAACAGTGCGGGCCGCCGCAGGGTATCCTCATCGGCTAAGATGAGGGAAGAAAGCCAGGGAACCACCACCACCGCCACCAGGGCGCTTGCGGCCAGGGCAAACACAATGGCCATGGACAGGTCATTCATAATGATACCGATGATTCCCTTTAAAAACAGCAGCGGGGCAAATACACAGATACTTGTAATGGTAGAAGCCAGCACCGCCGCTCCCAGTTCATCGGCCCCCCGGCGGGCCGCCTCTTTCCGGTCACCGCTCTGTTTAAATTTACGGTAGGTGGTCTCAAGGACCACGATGGAGTTATCCACAATCATACCGATTGCCACGGTCATACCCGAGAGAGACAGCAGGTTCAAGGAACGGCCCGTGGAATAGAGGCCGAGGATGGCAAACAGGATAGAGAGAGGAATAGAAAGACTGATGATAAGGGTGGCCCGGAAGTTATGGAGCACCAGCAAAATCACCAGAATGGTAAGGATAAGCCCGCTCAGGGCCGCGGAAATAACGGTCTCGAGGGAGCGCTGGGTGGTTTCACTCTGGTCGCTGATAACCTTATATTGTACGGTACCATTGGTTTCCCGCTCTATTTCATCCAGTACCTTTTTGGCATCCTGGACTATTTTTATGGTATTTCCTTCGTCTCTTTTTAAAATATCTACCATTATATAATTCTTTCCGGTACTTCTGATACGGAAATCCTGCCGTTCCTGCACCAGTTCTATGGTTGCCACATCCTTAAGGTAAATGGGTGACCGGTCTGCATAGCCTACGGTGAGATTTTCCAGATCTCCCAGCGATTCCAGGGCTCCCGCGGCGGTAAAGGAAAGTTCCCTGTCCTGGAACTGGGCATTCCCGGCGGGGATGTTGCGGTTGTTATATTGGAGGGCCTGATAAATCTGCAGCGCAGAAAGTTTCCGGGACGCCAGGTCGTTGAGTCTCAGGGTTATGCGGGCTTCCTTATGAAGTCCCCCGACAATATTGATTTTAGAGACCCCCTCTATGCGGGCCAGGGATGGTTCCAGCCGGTCCTCCAGATAGGTGGTCAGCTGTTCCAGATCCATGGAACTATCGATGCGCACCGAAAAGATGGGGAGAAAGGCTCCTGCCTCCATAATATAGATAACCGGAGCCCCATCTATGTTTTCAGGCAGATCATCCAGAATCCCGTTTAAAAGCTCCCGAATCTGGGGAAGTTTTTCCCGAACATTTACCGAGGCATTAAAGGAAAGGGTGACCGAAGAATAGGAAGCATAGCTTGATGAACTTAATTCCGAAAGGCCCGGCAGGGTGGCCATCTGATTTTCGATAATCCTGGTTACGTCCCGTTCCATTTCCCGGGCCCCCGCGCCGGGCAGCCTGGTAATGATGATTGCCTTGGGCATGGTAACCGGCGGAATCATTTCCGTATTCAGGGCTCCCAGGGCAAGCAGGGCAAACACAAGCAGCCCCGCGAGCAGAATAACGATAATAGCCGGATGTTTGACTGAAAAATCTGAGAGAATCATTGGGCCACCACCACCGGACTATTTTCCCGTAAAAAATACCAGCCCTCTATAATCACGTCCCGGTCCTTCCATTCGGGACTGACCACAAAGGCGGTATCATTACGCTCGGTCACGGTAATTTCTGCCTTCTTCGCCCTCCCGTTTTCTACATACCAGAGGGTGTTTTCCCCAGAAAGGGCCGAAAAGGGCAGAGTATAGACCTGGCGGATCCGGGCAAGCTCAAAAGAGGTGGTCACAAACATTCCCGGCCGCAGGTCCTCCGCGCCGAAAGCGACCGTAATCATCACTTCAAAATTTTTTGTTTCCGCTGACACATAGGGGCTGATACTCCGGATGCGGCCAGGATAGGTTGATCCATCGCTGCGCCGGATTGTGATGCCCAGGCCCCTGCCTCCGGAACGGTAAGCTTCCTGGAACTGGGTATAGTATCGTTCAGGGATCTGGCAGCGGATAGTCAGATTTTTCAGGTCCGCAATAGTAACCAGGGGCCGCTCAGGAGCCGCAAGGGACCCCACCGTGAGGTGCCGCTGCAGTACAACCCCATCCATGGGACTTTTTATATTGGTATACTCCAACTGGAGCCTGGCCAGATCATACTGGGATTTATAAGCCTCTGCCTGGGCCTTAGCCTGTTCATAATTCTGGGTGCTGGTTGCGTTGGATTTATACAGCTGAGAAACCCGCTCAAAGGTAGACTGGGCCGAGAGGTATGCCGTCTCCGCCTGCTGAAACTGGAGCTTATACCGTTCTGGATCGATCCGTGCAATAACCTGATCCCGGCTTACCCGGTCCCCCACATCGACCAGAAGATCCTGAAGTACCCCGGAGACCAGGGGCAGCACCGTTACCATCCGTTCGGATTCCACATAGCCGTTGATGTTCAGCGTCCGGACCAGGTCTCCCAGTTGGGGCTTTTCTACCCGTACAGGTATTGGGCTCTGGCTTTTATCCTGACCGCCCTTTTTACCCAGCTGCTGGCTTACTGCAAAGGCCCCGACCACAATGATGAGCGGTATGGCCCAGCGCAGCCACCTGGCCATGCTCCCTTTCTTTAAATCCTTAGCATGTATTGTATCCATCCTGATTCTTACGCCTCCCCTTCCCGGCTGTCTAAACCAGCCTTTCCAGAAAGCAGGGCGGACCCTTTCATCACCTCGAGCCCCAGGGGACTGAGGACCCCCAGCACTACAGCCCTGAGAGAGTCCTGCAGCAATTCAGCCTTGGAAAAACTCCGGTCCTCAACCTGATCTAATACGGTAATTCCGGTAATTATATTGATGATAATCCAGGTGATCTGTTCAGCCGTAAACTCTGATCGTATGTATCCCGAACGTTCCGCATCCTGCACTATGGTCTTAATGAGATGTTCCAGAGAACTTTGGAGACTTTTACGGAGGACCAGCTCTGCCGGATCCAGTATCTCCTGCCGGGGTCTGCCGATGATACGGCCCCCTTCCCGCAGGTCCCGAAAACCCCGGTCTACAATCGAATTGAGCTTCTCGATAAAGGGTAAGGTATTGTCTGCGGCTATACCCTCTACACCATCCAGCACATGACGCATCCATCGGGCGACCGCCGCGTCAAAAAGCTCGAAACGGTTCTGAAAATGGTTATAGACCGTCTTTCTGCTTACGCCCGCCAGTTCAGCGGTACTTTCCATGGTAAGGGACTCGGCTCCCCGCTGTTTTAAGATATTCTGAGCCGCTGTAAGAATCCGTTCTTTCGTAGCATCCGCCATTATCCACCCCTGTGAGGACGATTCCCCCTGATTAGGCCAATAAATTACACATTTTACTCGCTATATGTGTAAATATACTACTTTTTTTATTAATTGCAAGGGCTTTGGTCTTACAAGCCGCCCCATGCCGGGAGCATGGAAAGGCGAAAGCCCCTACAGCCCCAGGTCCCAAACGAAGATACTTATCAGTTTGATGGATGCCCTTGGGATTGATAAGGCCTATCTCATTGGTAATTCCGCTGGCGGTACGGTGGCCATGAACACAGCCCTGGAGTATCCAGAACGCGTTTTGGGCCTCATACTGGTTGATGCTGCTATTTATTCCGGTGGGGGTGCTCCTCCTTGGGTGCTTCCGCTGCTACGAAGTCCCCAGGCTCGTCATGTGGGCCCTTTAGTGGCCCATCAGATCGCAGTAAAGGGGGATGATTTTATCAAAACCGCCTATCATGACAGTTCACTGGTTACTCAGTATGTTCTCGATGGATACCGAATACCCTTGCAGACCCAAAACTGGGACCGGGCCCTCTGGGAATTCACCATTGCAAGCTATCCCCTGCATCTGGAAAAGCGGCTTAAGGAACTTACCATGCCGGTCCTTGTTATTACCGGAGATGATGACCGCATCGTTCCCACCAAAGATAGTATCCGCCTCGCTCAGGAAATACCTGGAGCAAAACTTGCCATCATATCAAATGCAGGACACCTTCCCCATGAGGAACAACCGGAAGCATTTATGACCGCAATCCTGGATTTTATTGCTGATAAGTGAAGGGCTGTCCCCTGCCCTCTATTACGGCAGCCCTTATTTTCTGGTATACTTTTACCCTAAACAACCATAAAGGGAGCAACAGATCGATGACAAAGCATGAAGCAAAAGCAGGCCAGAATAGTTTTGAGGATTACATGAATAAGAGCCCCCGAGGAAAAGTGCAGTTCATGCCGGGACAAATGATAGAAAGCCAAATTGTAGCCATTTCGAATGACACCATATTCCTGGAATTGAATGGCAAAAGCGAAGGGGTTTTAGACAGGGCTGAATTACTGGATAAAAACGGCGAACTTACCGTAAAAGAAGGGGATACCATCAAAGCCTTTTTCCTCAATGCCCAAAACGGAGAGTTGCGGTTTACAACCCGGATCAGCAGCGATAAGGTGGATACGGCCATCCTCGAAGAGGCCTATAAAAATAAAATCCCCGTGGAAGGTCTGGTAGAAAAGGAAATTAAGGGTGGCTATGAAGTAAAAATCGGTGAGGTAAGAGCCTTCTGTCCCTACTCCCAGATGGGGCTGAAACGGGGAGACGAGGAAACGAACTGGGTCGGGAAGCACCTGACCTTTATCATTCAGGAATACAAGGATAATGGCCGGAATCTGATAGTCTCTCATCGGGCTATAGAAGAAGCCCTGCAGCAGGAAAAGCTTGCGAAGCTCAAGGAGACCCTTAAAGAACACAGCATTGTTACCGGTACTATAAAATCCATACAGGATTTTGGAGCCTTTGTAGACCTGGGGGGCATTCAGGGACTCATCCCTGTCTCAGAAATCAGCCGTGAACGGGTGGAAGATATCAACAAAGTTCTTAAAACAGGCCAGGAAATTCGCGCTGAGATAATCAAACTGGACTGGAATACCGAAAAGGTCACACTGAGTATAAAAAGCCTCCAGGAAGATCCCTGGGATCGGGCAGCAGAAAAGTATCCTGAAGGGTCCAGGCATACCGGAAAGGTAGTCAGAATTACCGACTATGGGGCCTTTGTCAGCCTAGAACCAGGTTTAGACGGGCTTATTCATGTCTCAGAACTTCGCGGGACCGGTCCCTATAACAACGTAAAGGATGCGGTAAAAATCGGCCAGACCCTCACAGTCCAGGTTCTGGAGGTGGACCCTGAACGGAGACGGATTGCCCTGAAGCCCGCAGGCACTGCGGAAGAGGAGGCGGTTTCCAAAAAGTACATGACCGAAGGGGACACGGGGGACACCTACAATCCCTTCGCGGCCCTGTTAAAGAAAAAGTAAAATTCAGCCAGATCCTGTGAAAACACAAGCCCTCCTAGGATGAAGACCTAAGAAGGGCTTTTTTAGTACACTTATTCCAGACTTTCAAAAACTTCCTGTATTTTTGCCTGGTTCTTTTTTACCAGCTGGTAATCATCCTTGTTGTAATTGGCCTTACTATGCTCTATGGATTTTGTAAATTCAGGAGAGTTCATCTGGGCAGCCAGATCTTCAAATGTAATAAGAAAGTATCCGGAAAGCACTGCCCCATAGACCTCCCAGAAATCGTTCCACCCATATTTTGCAAGGATTTTTTTCACTTCAGCATCGGCCTGGATCGCCTTAAACATGGCTGCCACATCGGGCACAGTAAACTGGCTAAATGATTCCGCCATCTCAGGAGAATCCATGCCGAAGGCCTGATCATACTTGTCTGCAAACCGTTCGAGTTCCTTTGACAGCTTTGGCAGATCTGACAGGAATTTATCAATTTTTGCCTGGGTTAACACCCGTTTTGGTGTACTCTGAGCAAAAACCACCGGAACGAGAAGACCGACACAAAGAATGAACGAGAAAAGACGTTTCATATGCTACCCCCATGGCATAGATTATAATGCACGGGGGTAATAATTACTGTACTACACGAGCGGTAGTAATAAATTCACAATTTTCTGCAGCTGTTCTGCGTCCCCTTCATCAAACTGGGCAAGCTTATCTGAATCCACATCCAGGACTGCCACCACCCGGCCGTCTTTCTTAAGGGGAACCACAATTTCACTTTTTGAGCGGGAATCACAGGCTATGTGACCGGGAAAGGCTTCCACATCGGGGACGATAACCGGCTCTCCTGACCGGGCACAGGCTAGACACACCCCCCTGCCCTTTAACACCTGACAGGCCACAGCTCCCTGATAGGGCCCCACATGGAGTTCATCTTCCCCTGCGACAAAATAAAAGCCGGTCCAGAAATGATGGCTTAATTTTGCATGTAACAGGGCGCTTATGGTCGCCATACCTGCAATAAGATTGGGGGATTTCTGAGAAATCAGTTCCTGTAATTGGACGTAAAGCCGTTCATAAAGGGAAATACGGCGGAATGACACCTGATGCTCATCAATCATGCGGATTCTGCTCCTTCTCGTTTTTCTGGTCATTCTGTAAAGGCTCATGTATAGCCTTATCAGTGTTATATTTCTGTATATCCTTGTAGGACCCGATAAGTATGGCCACCGGTTCTAATAATGGGATATGTTCACAGACTATTTTCACGATCACCGTCATCGGGACTGCTAATACCAGCCCGGCGAAGCCCCAGAGCCAGCCCCAGGCAAGCAGGGAAACCAGCACCACAAAGGGAGAGAGCCCCAGGTTATCCCCCTGAATCTGAGGCTCTAGAATGTTGCCGATTATAAAATTAACCAGAAGCATTACCAGAAAGGCTCCTAATATGGGCCATCCATGGGGCCAGAACTGAAGGATCGCAAAGAGGGTAACCCCGGCACCGGCGGCAAGACTTCCGATGGTTGGAATAAAATTTAATATAAAAGAAATAATCCCCCAGATGAGCCAAAAATCGACCTTGAGCAATGCAAGACCCAGGGCTACCAGAATGCCTGTCGCCAGGGATACAAAAAATTTAATGGTAAGGTAGCGGCTGACCTGAGTCACAATGGCTTCTACAATACTTTTAATCTTGCCCGAAAAGCGGTTTTCAAAGGCAAGGGCAATTTTTTCTTCCAGATGGGCCGATTCAAGAAGCAGAAATACCACAAAAAGCAGCACCATTACCATGTTTTTAAGAAAAGCTAAAAAATTATTCGTAACAGACAGGGTGTAATTCCGTATCTGATTCCTAAGTCCCAGCTGTCCCCAGATATTATCAATGAAAGATTGATGTGCATCATAGGGAAGCCCCAATAGACCAGCGATCCAGCTATATATTTCCAGAAACCGTTTTTCATACCGGGGATATTGGGAAAGGATGGTCCTTCCGGAGCTGAACAGTATCAGGCCTGCAAGATAGAGGGAGCCGCCTATACCCAGAATAACAATGAATATGGAAACAGCACGGGGAATATGCAGTTTTTGCAGAGCCCTGACCAGGGGATCCAGGATAAAGGCAAGCAGAATTGCGATGATAAAGGGTAACACCACCGAGGCGGTGTTTTTTAAAACAGCACCCGCAAGAACAAGGGCAATAAAAGCCACCAGAAAAAAGTTTGCACGACCTGAATTAAAGCGTCGGAATCGATCGTTCATAGTGATAGTATGATATAAAAACCGGCTTTTGTCAGGAGACCCACTCAAAGCTGTATAATAATTTTTATCAGTATATTCTTTACAATTTGTAAGTATTGATACACAATAATAATACAGGTTCAGATTGATGAAAAGTCATAGAACTTGAACACCTAATAGGAGGATTTTATGAAGAAAAGGTTGTTCGTTGCCCTTGGATCTGCTGCAGTATTATTGCTTGCAGCCTGTTCCGGTGGTGGCACTTCCAGCGTAGCTGGCGGGAATAAAGGGAATGGTCCCATTGCAGACAAGGTAATCTACAATGTCGTCATGGATCAGACCGTAGCCATAAAAGACACGGTAGAAGGCAAAACCGATGTGTTCTTCACCGGACTTAATGGAAGCACCTTTAAAGGTATCGATAAAAACGATCTCGAAAAGCTCGATGTATATGCCGTACCCTCCGGCTCCTGGTCACTATTAACCAACCCAATCCCCAACCAGGCACCCTACGTCCATACTCTTAAGGATGGCAAAAAGGTATTCAATCCTCTGGCAATTCGGGAAGTCCGGTATGCCTTGAACTGGCTTATCGACCGAAAGAAACTGGTAGATGAAGTGCTCCAGGGCACCGGTGAACCCATGATGACCCCCATGACACCCGGACAGCCCGGCACCTATAAATACAACCTGGTAGCAGCAAACCTGGGGATGACTGCCCGGGGTAATGAAAAGAAGGCTATCGAAGACATCACCAAAGCTATAGAAGCTGCAGCAGCTCTGCCAGAAAACAAGGGAAAACTGGTGAAATCGGGCCAATTCTGGACCTACGAAGGACAGCCGGTCACCATCCGTTTTATCATCCGTGTCGACGACCCCTCCGGACGGCTTCCTGCAGGTAACTATATTGCGGACCAGTTAGAAAAAGCAGGTATTAAGGTGGAACGGCTCCTCTATGACCGTTCCAAGGCAGGCAAACTGGTTTACGGCGGAGACCCCGCTGATTATGAATGGACCATGTACACCGAAGGCTGGGGCGCCGGTGCAACCCGCCGCTGGTGGGATGTTACTATCTCTCAGATGTATGCCCCCTATTACGGCTATATGCCTGGCGGTGCTACTGAGGGATTCTGGAACTACAAGAATGATGAAATCGACCGGCTTGCCCAGAAGAGCTATAACGGCTGGTTCCTGACCAGTGATGAATACTGGACTGATAATCTTAAGGCGACCAAGCTCGGTCTGGAAGAAGCGGTCCGTATATACCTGGTCAGCCAGATGCAGTACTATGTGGCTAACAAGGACCGTTTTAACAACAGGATGCTCTATGGACTTGGGGATGGCCTTAATAACTGGTCTGTCCGTTCTGCGGATGTTAAACCAAATGATAAAAATGAAAAAATTCTCCGGATTACCCAGTATTCCGCCCGGGGCGGCCTCTTCATGAGCGCCTGGGACCCGGTTGGTGTAGACGGTTTCAGTGACGTGTACAGCGCAGCAATTATCGAAGCCTGTACCGATCCATCCACCTTCGAAGCTCCGAATGATGCGGCGGATACTCCCCTGCGGGTTAAGTGGGATGAAAAACAGGTTATTACCAAGGTATCTGCTGGTCCAGATGGAAATCTGGTTGGACAGATATCTGTACCCAAGGAAGCTTTAATATACAATTCAAAAACAAAACAATGGGAATCTGGTGTAGAATATAAGGATGTGGGGGATGGAAAGTATGACTATGTTAAGAATGATAACATTACATCCTATTCGCAGGCCACCAGCACCTATATCTACGGGAAATGGCATTCCGGCCAGCCTGTCACCCTTGCAGACCTGATGTATGCCACTGCCTTTACCTATGAATGGGCTAACAAAGACAGTGAAGATGATCTTTACTACGACGAAGCCTATGCAGCCCAGTATCAGTCCACCCTGCCTATCAGCAAAGGCGGTGTTATAAATAAGGATGGTTCCTTCACCAATTACTACGACTTTAACTGGCCCATGGACAAAGCCCGTGTAGCTGCCAATGGTGTACCCACCCCCAAGGCTGGCAATCCCGGCCGGCAGACCCTGGTCTCCTGGGAAATTACCGAAGCGCTTGCAAAACTGGTGGTCGAAGGCTCCAAGAGCGGCACAGTATACTCCTTTAGCTCTGACCCGGCCTTCACCGAAGTGGATATCATCAACCCCACCTGCGTTGCGGATATCAAGGCGAAACTGCAGGAATTTGCTGACAACAAGTATGTACCCGAATCTATTAAGCAGTGGGTAAAACCGGAAGAAGCGGTAGCCCGGTACAATGCGGCCATTAAGTTCATCGATACCTATGGGAATGCCTATATTTCCAATGGTCCTTACTTTATCAGCAAGGTGGACTACAATGCCAATTATGTGGAACTCTCTGCGTTCCGGGACAGCTACCCCTATGCTTCTGATTATTGGCCCAACAGGTTCAAGACCACCCTTACCAGGATTGATGAAGTTAAGGTTCCCGCAACCGCATCCAAAGCAAAGGATGTTACCATTGATGTGGCTGTATCGGCGGTCCAATATCCGACTGATACGGCAGCGGCTGCGGACAGCAAGGCTAAGGTAACCGCTACCCTGGTCCTCGCTGACGGAACAGAAAAGGTATATAACGCTAAATTTGTAAAGAATGGCTCCTTCCAGGCAACCATCCCGGCTAAGGATCTGAGCGGACTTAAAGCTGGCAGTTATACCCTGGTAGTACAATCTGCATTCAGCACCGAAGCACCATCGGTGGTTCCCACCTCACTGGTACTCCTGCCGTAACAGAATAATAGAGGGAACTCGTAGGGTTCCCTCTTTACTTAAGGCTTGAGCCAGGGTAAAAAATTTGATATTTTTGGCCCTGGCTTTTTCTGTTACAGGCCAAATAAGGCACTCTCAAAGAGGTTTTTATGTACAAGTGGTTTGCCACCAAGCGCATACTAAAGGGCTTATTTATGTATGCGCTTTTAATTTTTATCATGTCAGCGCTGTTCAACTCTGTCGTTGAAACCACCATGCGGGCCCAAATAGAAGAACAGGTTCGCCTTGAATCGATGCGTTTAAAAAGCAACAACACCACGGCCCTGCAGAAATTTCAGGCAGAACGGCGGGAACAGCTCATTAAAAATAACAAGCTTGACCGGCCTATCTGGGAACGGATTGTCTATCGGGCGATCAACACCATTACCTTTAATTTTGGGAAATCTACAATTATAAAATCATCCCGGGGCGAACGGGATGTGCTTACGATTATTGCGGAGGCAATTCCCCGTTCTCTTATACTTTTCACGGCCGCTGCGGTATTTGAGATTTTAATCGGCATCTACCTGGGATTAAAAAAAGCACAGAAACCCGGGGGCAGTATGGATAAGACTACAAGCCTTATCACTATGATTGTATATGGCATGCCTACCTGGTGGCTGGCAATGATTCTTATCATGTTTTTTGTCTATACCGTGAAACTATTCCCTTCCAGCGGAGTTCATTCAGTCCCTGCTCCGGAAGGGTTCATGTATATTGTAGATATGCTCTGGCACACCGCATTGCCCCTTTTAACCCTGGTTCTTATAGGGTTTTGGGGACTTGCTTTTGTGGTCAGAAATATCGTGTTAGGAATTCTCCAGGAAGACTATATTATGGCTGCCCGGGCCAGGGGCATCCCCGAGAACAGCGTTCTTTTTGGCCATACCCTCAGAACTGCTGCGCCGCCGCTTATAACTATGTCCCTTTTGTCACTCCTGGGTTCCATTTCAGGTTCAATCATCTTCGAAGGCATCTTCTCCTGGCCCGGTTTGGGAAACCTGTACTGGATAGCGGTACAACAGAATGATATTCCCGTCCTGATGGGCGACCTGGCCATTACGATTGGCCTGTATCAAGCTGGGCTGGTTATTCTGGACCTGACCTATGGATTCCTCGATCCACGCATCAAAGTCGGAGGCAAAGCATGAACATAAAGGATCTTGGTTACTGGTTCAGAGACTTCTGGGCCGAATTCAGGCGGGAAGGTTCAGGTCTTGTGGGGCTTGCATTACTCATCCTGTTTCTACTGGTCACCATTTTTGAAAACCCCCTGCTCCCCTTTAAAGAAACAAACAGCCGCTGGCGGGATATTACCTACTGGCAGGATAATCCTATTAATGCTCCGCCGGTGTGGACTAACCTTTTTGCTCAAAAAAAAGCAGCCAGAACCATCAATCTGGAAAAGGGAAAACGGGAAGAACTCACCGATGATGAGGGAAACTCCTATGTACAGGATAGTTTCCTCTATCATTTTACTGCAGACAAGGCACCCCTGGATATAATTTTCCATAGCACCATACAAGGCATGGTTCCTTACATAATCGAAGTAGAGCGGCCCGATGGTGCCACTATTCAGCTTACGCAACAATATTTTGAGTACTCTGATACAACTCCGGTTCGCATTTCAGTAAATAATGATGGGAAAGACAGTCTATTCACCTTCTTAAAAATCCATGACTCAGAGGATAACCTTTCGATGGTGTCCTCCGGCAGTATCCGCAGTACGGAAATTCTCTTTAACAAGGCCCGGGAAGGGATGGCAGGATCCTTTGAAGCCCTGAAAGGAAACTATAGGTTTATCATCAAGGCCCTGGTGCTTGATCCCGACCAATTCGTTCTGCAGGACTCCCATATCGTTGTTACCGGTTCCGTTTCGGGCCTTCTGGGTACGGACAATATGAAGCGGGATATCTTCTCCGGCCTTGTGGCAGGACTGAAATGGGCCCTCTTTATTGGCCTTTTTACTTCCGCAGTATCCGTTCTCATTGGGGTGTTCTATGGCATCATGTCTGCCTACTTTGGGGGCATTGTGGATACGATCATGCAATTTATCTACCAGATTTTTGTATCTATTCCGCTCCTCCCAGTACTTATTGTAGTGTCTGCGGTTTTTAAACCCAGTATATGGTTCCTTATCGGCGTCATGGTCATCTTTTTCTGGCCCGGTTCCGTTATGACGGTCCGCTCCATGGCATTTCAGATTAAGGAGGAGACCTATATCGAAGCAGCCCGTGCTCTGGGTGCGGGTCACCGGCGCATCATCTTTAACCACATGGCCCCGCTTCTGATCCCCTACTCCTTTGCATCCATGGCCCTATCGGTGCCCAGCGCCATCGTCTATGAGTCATCGGTTTCATTGCTCGGCCTTGGAGATGCCTCTATCGTTACCTGGGGACAAATTCTGCATGATGCAATGTTGGGAAATGCAATCCTTAACGGCCTCTGGTGGTGGGTTATACCGCCAGGGCTCGCCATTGCAATCATGGGCATGACATTTGCATTCCTCGGATTTGCCATGGATAGAATTCTACATCCAAAATTGAGAACTCGGTAACAAGATACCGGAAGAAGGACTATGATGGAAAGCTTATTACAGGTGGATCACCTTAAAATGTATTATCACACCTCCAAGGGTGCAGTGCGGGCCATAGATGATATTTCATTCAATCTGTATCCCGGCGAAACCATTGGCCTGGTAGGTGAATCGGGCTGCGGAAAGACCAGTCTCGGGACGAGCCTCCTCAGGATGCCCACCCCTCCTGGCCGGTATGAGGGCGGCCGGGTGCTGATCAATGGGACCGATATTCTCCCTATGGCAGAAAAGGATGTACGCAAGAATGTCCGCTGGGAACAGATTGCCATGGTCTTTCAGGGAGCCATGAACTGTCTTACACCGGTGTATACCATTGGCCGCCAGATGATGGAAACCCTTCAGGAACACCGCCCGATGGAGAAAAAAGAAGCGGAAGACCTCATTAAAGAATACCTGAACCATGTGGGTCTCCCTGCTGAAGTTATGAATCGCTATCCCCATGAACTCTCTGGAGGTATGAAACAGCGGGTGGTGATTGCGACAGCCCTATTCTTAAAACCAAAACTGGTTATTCTGGATGAGCCGACCACAGCCCTGGACGTGATTGTCCAGGCTCAGATCATCAATCTGCTTAAAAAATTAAAACAGCAGTTTGAACTTTCTTTTATCTTTATCACCCATGATCTTGCGCTGGAAGCAGAGGTTTCTGACCGCATTTGTGTCATGTATGCGGGTAAAATCGTGGAACTGGGAACCAATGAACAAATTTACGGCAAGCAGGGGCCTGCCCATCCATATACGGAAAAACTCCTCCTCGCAACACCGCGGCTGCACCAGGAGGTGGAAAATCTCCAATATATTCCTGGAACCCCGCCGGATCTCATCAATCCGCCTAAGGGTTGCCGTTTTAACCCCCGCTGTCACCGAGTAATGGATATTTGTAAAGAAGAAGAACCGCCGCTTGTGGAAATAGAAAGCGGGCATTATGCGGCCTGCTGGCATTGTAAGGGGGCTAAGTAAATGACAACACAACAGGATATTATTCTAAAGGTAGAGAATCTCCAGAAGCATTTCCAACCCCATCAATCCTTTACGCAGGCCTTAGCAGGACAGAAGAAACAGCGTCTCATCCGCGCAGTAGATGGAATATCCTTCTCCATTTCCCGGGGAGAGATCTTCGGCCTCATCGGTGAGTCAGGGTCAGGGAAAACTACCACTGGCAAACTTATCATGAAACTGCTTGAACCGACTGGGGGCTCCATCTGGTTTGATGGCCAGGATGTGACACACCTTGGCAAGGAAGAAAACCGGAAGTACCGGACTAAGGTGCAGATGATTTTTCAGGACCCCTATGCTTCCATGAATCCCCGGTTCAAGATTAAGGATGTCCTGGAGGAACCGCTGCTTATTCATAACATTAAAGCAAATCACGAAAAGCGGCAGGAGATGATTATTAAAGCCCTGGAAGAGGTAAAACTGAATCCTCCAGAGGAATTTATGACCCGCTGGCCCCACATGCTCTCCGGCGGTCAGCGCCAGCGGGTTGCCACGGCCCGTACCTTGATCTTGAACCCTTCTCTTCTCGTAGCAGATGAACCGGTCTCCATGATTGACCTTTCAACCAGGGCGGAAATCCTGCATATGATGAAGGATGTCCAACGGCATCTGG
>JAAYUZ010000028.1 GCA_012517385.1 Treponema sp.
ACCGGCTTATTTCTACCGCAGGGGCAGTGCCGCCAGCGGGTGTCCCCCAGGCTCGCAGTTCCAAAGCAGCGGGCACCACAGTGGCCACTACCGTTGCGACACCCCCAGAGTCCAGGCAAGCGGTGCCGGCGGCGTCTCAAGAGGTGCCTCAAGCGGCGCTGGCAAAGCCAAGTCAAGCGACACCTCAAACGGCGCCGCAAGTAACACCTCAAGCGGACCTTCAGGCGGCGCCGGCAAAGCCAAGTCAAGCGGCGGGGACCCAGGGCGCCACAGCAGCTTCTGTGTCACAGACAGAGGTTGCTGCAGAAGCCGAAGCTGTCGAGGAACTCGAAGAGGTCGAAGAAGCCGAGGCTGTGCCGAGCAGCCCCATGGCAGAGGCCGAAGAAGCCGAAGCTGTCGAAGAACTCGAAGAGGTTGAGGCAGTTGAAGAGCTAGAAGAGGTCGCTGAGTCAGAAGCCCCTTCTGTGTCACAGCTGGAAGAGGCTACAGAAGCCGAAGCTGTCGAGGAACTCGAAGAGGTTGAGGCGGTCGAGGAACTGGAAGAGGTCGCTGAGTCAGAAGCCCCTTCTGTGTCACAGCTGGAAGAGGCTACAGAAGCCGAAGCTCTTGAAGAACTTGAAGAGATTGAAGCGGTCGAGGAACTAGAAGAGGTCGCCGAGGCGGAGCCACCCGCTGCGACAACGCCGGCCGAGACGGAACCGGCGGAGGCTTTCGAAAAGCTAGAAGATTCCAAAGCGACGCAGACAGAAGCGGTTGAGGAACTCGAGGAAATCTCCGAGGCAGAGCCGGTAGAAACATTAGAAGATCTGGCTGGGATGGAAGATATCAAACAATACCAGCAGACGTCCAATATTCGTATCGTATTCGGTGAAGACGATATTCCTACCATCATAGAAACCAGCGGGCTAGAATTGGTTGATAGTGATGAAGCATCGGTGCTGGCCATACTGGAACAGAAAAACGCAAATACACTCGAAGAACTGGAAGCCCTACCAGAAGGGTATGAACCGATAGAAGAAATCTCAGAATTAGAGGAAGCCCCACCATCAGCAGAAACAATGCCGCAGGCGGCTGAAAAACCGAGAACTAAGCCAATAGATACGGAAACACTCATCGATCAAATTGCAAGGGAGATTGAATTTTCACCCTTCCCAGAAACTGCTGAAGCTTCGGAGACTGCGCTTCCGGACATCAATTTTGAGATCGTATCCCCCTTTGAGACCCTCTTATCCCAGCTCAAAGCACCCTTGGGAGCTGAGCAAGAGGAGGAAGCTGAAAGCATGGAAGAACTGGAAAGTCTGCCAGAGGAAGGGACATCTCAAGGTGAACTAGAAGTCAGCCAGGATGAAGTACAGGAGCTGGAAAGCATAAGGCCTAGTCCCACTCAAATAATCATGTATACCCCCTTTAGTAACGGAGCAAAAACAGAACCTTCGATCCTCGAAGAAGTTAGAGACGGGTCAGAAGAAGAGGCACCAGAGGCAGAGGAGCTCATCAATATAGAAGATGAAGAAAGGGTTATCGTAGAAGATAAAAACGGACTACTTTACATAGCGTCTACCGTGTACCAGGAGGCTCAGAAAAAGAAAAACGACCTTAACCCCGATTTGCAGCACCTGGTAGACTCAGTCCTCTCAGCACCAAAATCATAAAAGTTCTTTCCGAAGCTCTTCTATATGCCGTCCAGGGGCAACCATCCGGGGGCATACGCGGGAACAATTAAAATGTTTTTCGCATGCGGCCACCCCATTTGGCTGTTTCGCCAGTTCCAACATTTCTTCCCGCCGCTCGGGATTGTTAATGCTTTCACGATGAATCGCGGCCAGCACCGCAGGTCCCACAAAGGGAAGCATTTCAAGCGACTCTTCTGACCAGTTTTGTTTCGTTACGGGACAGGCTGAGATACAGGCGCCACATTCAATACAGTCTTCAAAGCGAACAAAATGTTCAATGCCGCCGGGCCGGGCTTCGTTTGCCTCATGAGATGGGTCCCGGTTTATTTCGCTGCCGGTATTGGCGACACCGCCGGCGGCGGCGATACTGCCAGTGGTGGCGATGCCACCGAACCATTCGCTTATTCTGAGTTTGGTGGCATCCTTTGGAAGACGACGGAATAGCGAGCCCGGCTCAACCACCAGATCCTTATCATGCTTAAAGGCTTGCAGGGGCTCAATGGTCGGAATAGTTCCCGCAAAGTCTTCAAGTTTAGTGAGGCAGGCCAGCACTTCCTTGCCATTAATACGAACCGCACAGGTACCGCAGGAACCGTGATGGCAGGAATGGCGGTACATGAGATCCGGCACCGAACCGGTGCGTATATATTCCAGGGCATCCAGAACTGAAGAACCAGAGGGGAGATCCACTTCATAGACATAGTGAAGCACATCTTCATCGGTGCCCCGCAAAATGCGCAAGCTCTGTTTCACGAAAGCCTCCAGTAATAATCATAGGGGTACAACTCAAAGAGGGCGGTTCTGCAGGGTTCATCAACATCTAGATATTGGGCTACCTGATCAGAGACCAATTCTCCCATGATACGCAGGGTTGTGGCTTTGCCGCCGAGGATGGTGAAAAGTCCCTTGAGCTTACCCGTTTTGCCATGGTCGATCACCGATATATCCCGGCTTATTTCCCTCCCCTCTTCTGAACTGCGGCCCGCCAGAGGCCGGGCGGCGGTCCAGGCTGAACGGAAGGGTTGTTTAGAGAAATCCGGTATAAGTTCATCCGCACTGGAAAGCAGAAAGGAAATTTCTTCCCCCAGCGGACGCAGCCCATCGGGGTCATCAACCTTGCGCTGAGTAGAACCAATAATGGAAAGCCTCCGCTGGGGTACAATGATATCCCCATCGCCGGGTCTTCGCAGACGGGACACCACCATGTTTGTCAGGCGGCCCTCTACGGCCACCATGGTCCCCGCCGCTGGAGTTACCGGCACATCCTGCTGAGCCAGGGCAGCTACTTTATCTGCCCAGGGTCCGGCGGCATTCACAATAGCCCGGCAGGCATAGCGTTGTTCCAAACCGGTCCTTATCTGACGGACCCGCACCCCCTGCACCTCACCCTGGGAGGAATCTATTCCAATCACTTCGGTAAAATTCCGGACCACCGCTCCCCGGGCGACGGCGGACGCAAAAAACCGCATGGCCAACCTATAGGCATCGATGGTTCCATCGGGAACCAGCACTGCCCGCCGAGTCTTAGGGTTAATCCGCCGCTCCAGTTCCAGGGCACGCTGCACGGGGACTTCCATGGCGGGGATATCCGCCTCCCGGCAGGCTGCAATAAAATCAGGGGTCAACGCTTCCCCTTCATCATCTATTGCTAAAAAGAGTCCCTGATTATATTCGATAGTATCCCGGGCAATACGCCGCAAAATCCGGGTTTCTGCCATACATTCCTGGGCTATATGGGGATCCCCCAGGGCGTACCGGGCCCCGCTATGGAGCTGCCCATGATGCCGGCCCGTGGTGCCCGAGGTCAGCTCCCCCCGTTCAAAAAGAATAACCGAAAGGCCCCGGAGCGAAAGGTCATAGGCTGTTGCTGCCCCCGTACCCCCTCCTCCGATAACCACCACATCAAAATAATCCATAGAACCAGTATAAACAGAGAATTGCCGTTGTCTATCCCCTTTATTGCGGTATACAATAGAATTATGGGAACCCCTTTAGAACGGCTCTATCGAGTATTGCTTGGACTTCTCCTTACCCTTATTGCAATCCTTGCCATAGGAAGTGTATACGGGTTGATGAAATTTTCGGCCCGGAAACAGTTCGCCCCGGCGGCGCAGACCAGCCAGGGGGATGCAACAGGGACTTCAGAAGCGGGTTATTTTTCCGGCCTGGGCCGTATCCGGGCCCAGACTGCAGATTCTAAGCCCGCTGCGGTGGTTGTAAGCATCGTGTTTCCCTACAATAAAGAAGACCGGGCCTTTACCGAGGAACTCAGTGCCCATATTCCCCAGTTCCGTCAGATTGCGGTCAACTACTTTTCTTCCCAGACCGCTGCAGGTCTGAAAAAATCAGGAGAAGAGGCGATTAAGGCTGAACTTTTAAGCCGCTTTAATAAAATGCTGAGACTGGGGAGCATCACAACCCTGTACTTTAACGACTATCTTATCGTCGAGTAGTTCCTTTTAGGGGCTGATCAGCACCACAGCTTTAAATTGTTTAGGGGCTGACCAGCACCACAGCTTTAAATTGTTCATCCTTTTCATTATAGATGAGCCCCTCAAGCCGAACGGTGCCGCTTGTAAAACCGGACATCCGAGCGCCCCGTTCCAGGGCGTAGGTTGCGGGCTGTATCGCTTCACCGTAGTTAGCGATAAGAGCGGAACGGTTAAAATAAAGGGTAAAGGTTTTTGCGTTGGCCGGTGCAGTAAGGGTGGATGAGGTTTCGACACTGTACAGCCACACATCTTCTTTTATAAGGTGCCTTTCCAGGATTCGGTAGGAATAACGGCTTTCAAACTGGATACGCCGTTCCTTGCCATTCATCGTAAACTGATTGGGATAATATGCGGCAATGCCCTGGGGTATATACATGCCTTCTATGTAATTGCGATTGACATCTTTACTGAGCACATAGACCGGAAGGATCCGTGCGTCCTTCCAGGGGCTTGTACTGGCCTGTTTAGCCTGTTTTCCCGCTGCACCTTCCGCACCGCCGGAACCAAAACTATAAAAATTGCAGATCAAAAGTAAAAGGAACGAAAAAACCATGCTTCTTTTCTTCATGCTACTTACTATAGCACGAACCATAACACATTTCTGAGGTTGCTCTTTTAAAACTCTCTGAGTTTTGAAAGAGCCTCCATTATTTTCGCAACAATTGGATGGTGCGGGGGTCAAATACTATGGACGGATTACTTCCCTACAGTATACAGTAGATCGTCGCCGTCAAGGAGCGTTTTGCCAGAATGAACCAGACACCCAATGATGCAGTTCACATTTTGCTAGCCATTGTTCCGATTGTCGGAATTGTTATGGGCAGTGTGGTAGCCTTTCTGTATCTCTTATGGCACCACAAACGAACGATGCTGCTTATCCAGCTTGGACAGTACCAGAAGCCTTCTTTTGACCTGCTGTCCTTCTCTCTGCTGACAGGACTGCTGCTTGCCTGTATTGGTTTAGCCCTCAGCATTGTTTTTTTCTTAATCGAAGGCTTGAGCTATAGCCTTCTGGGTGGCCTGATTCCCCTTTCGCTTGGTGCAGGATTGATTGTGTTCTATGGCATCCGACGCGGCGATGGGGCGCCGTGAAATCTGGGAAGGAACTTGCCGATGAGATCCTTATAAGCCGAATAGTGGCAGGAGAACGGGACCTATACCGGATACTGATTGAACGGCATCAACAGCAGGTTTTCTCCCTGGGACTCAGTTTTTTTAAGAACGCCGACGATGCGGCCGATTTTACCCAGGAGGTATTCTTAAAGGCCTATACGGGTTTATCCGGATTTCAGGGGAGATCCCGATTTTCGACCTGGCTCTACCGGATCGCCTATAACACGGGGATAAACAGTCTGAAGAGGAGGCAGGAATTTACCAGTCTTGCCTATGAGACTGAAGAAGAAGCGGAAGCCTATGAACCGCCAGCCCAGGAAAATGTGGAAGCGGAGCTCCTGCGGAAATATGCAATGGAAGCCCTTCGGGACGCTATGAGGACCCTGCCCGAACGGTTCCGGATTTGTCTGGAATTATATTTTTTTTATGATTGCAGCTATGAAGAAATTGGGGTGATTACCGCCTTTCCCCTGAATACGGTGAAATCACATATTTTCAGGGCAAAACAGTTATTGAAGGAACGGCTGGCAGATACTATGGAAGGAGGTCTGGAATGAACTGCGAAAAAGCACAGCAGCGTCTTACTGAACTTGTGGACCTGAATGAAAATCTATATTTCAGATCCCCCATGCTTCTCATCCATCTTGCAACCTGCAAATCCTGTCGAAGAGAAGCTCGATTGCTTAAACAGGGACTTAGGGTCCTACAAAGTCTAGCTAAAAAAAGAACAGTTTCAGTACCACCAGGTATAGAAGTAAATGTAATGGAACTTATTGCCCGGGAAGCCCCGCTGCAAAATCCCGGGGCACAAAACCCTGTTTCATTCAGAGACTGGATTGTGGTGGGCCTTATCCTTTTCATCGGACTTTGCATGTTGCCCTTTTCCAGCGAATCCCCTTATATGTTGATTATTACAGTAAGCATCTTTTTAACCCTCTACGGATCCCTGTTAATCGGCACCCACCTGGAAGAACTAAGCCACTTTTTCGGCCTGAAATCCGAAGGTCACATACCGAAAATTTGACAGCACCATCCTAAGCTTTTAAGCTTATTACATGAACATCTCAACCTATACCGTAAAACCGAAATTGCCGGTTCCTCTTAAGCCGCTTGAGGAAATAGCCCGTAATCTCTGGTTATCCTGGAATTTCGATGCGGTGATGCTCTTCATCCGTCTGGATTATGACCTCTGGCTTAAATCTCAACAAAATCCAGCCAGGATGCTCGGCATGGTAAGCCAGGAACGACTGGTAAAAATGGCCCAGGACGACTCCTATCTGGCAGCCCTGAAGGATGTCTATGACCGGTTCCAGCACTATAAAAGACGGGACTCCTGGTACAAGGGCAGCCGAAAGGACATGATTGCCTATTTCTCCATGGAATATGGTATGGATGTGTCCCTGCCTATTTATTCCGGCGGTCTTGGGATACTGTCCGGGGACCACATGAAAACATCCTCTGATCTGGGACTGCCCCTGGTGGGTGTGGGGCTCCTCTATCGGCAGGGCTATTTTAAACAGTACCTGAATGGAGATGGGTTCCAGCAGGAATCCTACCCGGAAAATGATTGGTACAACATGCCGGTGGAACGCAAGCTGGATAAAAATGGGGAGCCAATCAAAATTTCGGTGGAGGCTGCGGGGCGCATTGTAGTAGCCCAAATCTGGGAAGTTAAGGTAGGCCGCAGTTCTCTGTTCCTCCTCGATACAAATATAGAAGAAAACAGCCCCGATCTGAGGGATATTACCGCAAGCCTCTACGGAGGCGACCGGGAAACCCGAATCAGACAGGAAATAGTCCTCGGTATCGGCGGGATCCGGGCTCTGCGGGCCCTGGGGATAAATCCTGCGGTAACCCACATGAATGAGGGGCATTCGGCCTTTTTGGGGCTAGAACGTATCCGGGAATTGATGCATGAACAGCAGCACAGTTTCGAAGAAGCCCGGCAGGCCCTCTGGCCCACCAATGTGTTTACCACCCACACTCCTGTTCCCGCTGGAAACGAGCGGTTCGGCATCGATCTCATGGAAAAGTACTTCCGCCCCTGGGCTCAGGAGCTGGGACTTACCTGGAAGGACTTTCTTGCCCTGGGCCGGGAAAATCCCGATGATGACCGGGAGCCCTTCTGCATGACCATTCTGGCATTAAAACTGGCAGCCTACTGCAATGGGGTCGCCCGTTTGCATGGCAAGGTATCCCGGGAAATGTGGAAAAACATCTGGCCGGGACTGCCCATCCAGGAAGTGCCCATTGGACATGTTACCAACGGAGTTCATCCCAGGACCTGGGTTTCCAATAACATGGTAGAACTTCTGGATCGGTACTTTGGCCCCCATTTCGAGGAAGAACCAACCGATCTGAGCATCTGGAACCGGATGGACCGTATTTCCGATGAGGAGCTCTGGCGGACCCATGAACGGCGCCGGGAACGGCTCGTCGCCTTTGCCCGGGACCGGATACGACGGCAGCTGCAGCGGAATGGGGCTACCGAAAGCCGAATTCAGCAGGCAGAGGACGCCCTTTCACCCTACACTCTGACTATTGCCTTTGCCCGCCGTTTTGCCACCTACAAGCGGGCAAACCTGCTGCTGCGGGACCCGGAACGGCTCCTCAAGCTCCTCCGGGATTCGGAACGGCCTATTCAGCTCATATTTGCCGGAAAGGCCCATCCCCATGATATGCCCGGCAAGGATCTGATCCGGGAGATTGTCCACTTTGCAGAAAAGTACGATGTGGTCAGTAAAATCGTCTTTCTGGAAGACTATGATATGACCATGGCAAAGTATATGACCAGCGGGGCCGACCTCTGGCTTAATACACCAAGGCGTCCCCTCGAAGCCAGCGGCACGAGCGGAATGAAGGCGGCCATGAATGGGGTCCTGAACTGCTCCATCCTCGACGGCTGGTGGGACGAGGCCTACAAACCAGAAATCGGCTGGGCTATAGGACAGGGGGAACAGTACGAGGATACAAACCTGCAGGACGAAATTGAGAGCAAGGCTCTCTACGACCTGCTGGAACGGGAAATCATTCCCCTCTTTTATACCAGAGGACGGGACGGTCTGCCACGGGAATGGATCCGCCGGATGAAGTCCTGTATGAAGGAAATTGGCCAGTCCATGTCCTGCCACCGGATGCTGATGGACTATTCCAACAAATACTATTTCCCCGCCCTTAAAAATTACAAACGCCTCGTTAAGGACAATTATCAGGAATCTAGGGCTGTCGCAGCCTATCTGCAAAAACTGCGCAATGCCTGGCATGAGCTTGCGGTTCTCAAAGTCGAGTCCAATGCACGGCCGGTCATGCAGCGGGGAGATCTGGTAACTGTATCGGCCTGTGTACAGCTTGGGAGCCTTGCGCCAGAGGATGTTTGCGTAGAGCTATACTATGGCTCAATTTCCAACCAGGGAGAAATAGAAGATGCACATCGTATTGATATGAAACCCATCGCCCGGGAGGGGAATTGTTACAAATTCCAGGTTAAAATTGCCTGCGAATCCACGGGACGTCAGGGCCACACGGTACGGATTTTGCCGAAACATGAGGGGCTGGTGCATCCCTATATTCCGGGCCTTATTAAATGGGCATGAGCCATTAGTTTCGGGGGTCTTGCAAGACAAAAGCGTTACATGGTAGCTTGCTTACCGCACTTTCAGCGGCTGAAAGTGCGGTTTTTTTATGCCGCGGCGGTCGCCTCCGCTACCCGCCTTATCAAAACAAGGAGTTCTTTGTGAACCACACTTCCCAAAATACTTCCTACAAATACCTGGACCTGGTCATGGCTGCCTTTGTGGCGGTGCTCATTATCAGCAACATTGCTTCAAGTGCTAAAATCGTAGATTTAGGGTTCTCTCTCTTTGGTGTTCCCATGGCCTTTGATGGCGGTACCCTCCTGTTTCCCCTATCCTACATTTTTGGGGATATACTCACCGAAGTATACGGATTCAGGGCTTCCCGCCGGGTTATCTGGACCGGCTTTGTGCTTCTGGCCCTGGCAAGCCTGGTATTTTTTGTTCTGAAACGACTCCCCGCCGAATCAGCATGGGAGGGCTATGCGGGCACAAAAGCCTACGATGCCATTTTAGGGGGTATGAGCACCGGCGGGATCGCCCTCGCAAGCCTGGCAGGCTACTGGATGGGGGAATTTTCTAACTCCGCGGTACTTTCCCGGATGAAGGTCTGGATGCAGGGCAAACACCTTTGGATGCGAACCATCGGCAGCACCCTGGTGGGTGAACTGGTTGATACCGCCGTATTCGTGCTTGTGGCGAGTCTCTTTGGCGTTTTCGGCTGGGAACTTTTTGTTACCCTGGTCCTTACCAATTATCTCTTTAAATGCGGTATCGAAGCCCTCATGACACCGGTTACCTACTGGGTAGTAGCCTTGCTCAAAAAGCACGAAAACCTCGATACCTATGATGTGGGGGTCTCATTGAACCCCTTTAAGCTTAGCTGATACAAACACCCTGGCATATACGTGCCAGTCAACTGTACACCCTATTGGTACATCACCATATAGGGACGGGGTTCCAAGTTTAAGACCTGGGCAGGAGAAAGTAGCGGTTCATCAAAACCTGCCCCAGGAACTCCGGATTTAAAAAACAATTTAAAGGCCTTCACGGGCATATTCTTTGCCAGAGCGTTGTAATTATAGGATGCTTTTTTTACTGCCGGCGGTCCAAAACCATCGGCACAATGGATCAGCCGTACCCGGACAAAATCGGTGCGGACCTGTTCCCGCTGCTGAATCATCTTCCAGTTAAATTGATGGATAACCAGCATCCGCTCACCGGGGATGTCATTGGCCAGCATGTAGGCTTCCAGAGCTTCCTGAGCCTGATTTACTTCCTGGGCGCTTACGGAACCGATTTCTTTCATCGGCAAGGTTGTCCGCCATTCCGGGTCAAGGGCAAGATGTACATTAGGATATACCAGATAGGGGAGCATCCTTTTTAAAGAATCGACAACCCCATATTTGCCAATCTGGTGATCCAGAAAGACCAGCATATCATTCTGGAGGGCAAAATCGATATATTGTTTAAGCACCGAATCACGCAGTATCCCTATTTCACCCTCGGGCCAAACGGTGCCATAGATGATATAAAAGGCAAGCTTTATCCCCCTATTACCATTCAGGGCATCATATTCCTGCCCCAAATTCTTTAAGCGAACATATAATTCATCAATAGGATAGACTCCTAAAATACCCATCCGCTTAGATAAGGGACTGCCATAAAAGGCAAGAATATCATTGTTTAGCAAAATGGATTGATAATCCGAAATGCGCCGCCCACGGCGAACAAACTCTTCAAAGCTGGGAACCCCATAGGGACGGGCCTGTTCCTGAGTTTCAAGAGCCTGCAGGGTTTCATTCAAATACAGAGCCGGAAAGATGGGTTCACTTTTTTTCGGCGCTGGACCAGGAGAATCCGATGGGGGCGGAATAAGAGCGCTATCAATAGCAAAGAGTGAAATCCTGCCAGAAACAATAAGGGTACATAATAAAACCAGACTTACTTTGATGCGGAAATGACTGTGCATGGTGCTACTAGTATCGGCATAAAAGATGTATAACTACACCGTTTCCAGTTCCCTTTCGACCTCTTCCAGTCGTTTCTGCAGAGACTGGATTGTCCGTTCCAGCCGAATTTTTTCCTTTTCCAGCTGTTCCTTAGGATCCTGAGGGGCAGCCTTCCTGGCAAGCTGAACCTTCACCTCATCGGGACTTTTTCCCGAAAGCAAGGCACTTTCAGCGGCCATCCGTTGTTCTTCATTGCGGATACCAGCCACAATTTTCATGTTTTCTGCCCCTATGGAAGGGTTCAGATTGTACTGGTACATCTTCATCGCCACCTTTGCGGCGGTTCGGGGAAGACAGAGCACCCTGTCTACATAGTCTTCGAACCGGCCCCCAATTTCCTGGCATAACTGCTGGGCCCGCAGGAGGTGCTTTCCCAGGTCCTTAATGAGGTTACCGTTCTGGTAAATATATTGTTTGCGTATCAGTTCGGTCAGTTCTTCCAATTCGGGGGAGGATGCAAAAACATTTTTATAGATCCCAGCAGCTTCAGCTTTCTGCAAAAGGCCGTGCAGGATGGCCCAGAACTCAGTGGTGTGGGAGCGGGCTCCCAGCTTTCCGCCCCTGCTGCAGGCGTGAAGGTGATGGGCATATTCATGGATAGCCGTATAGAGCATGAGATTGTCATCGTTAAAGTTCCGGTTATGGATGATGATTTCCCGGCTTTCTGGTTTATAAAGGCCGTTTACTTTTTTACTCTGTTTTCCCGAAAAAATAACAGAAAAATCCAATGGGGCATCTTCGATGGCAAGGAGCTGTTGTTTAACCTGATCTTGATTCATAGTACTGGGCATACTACCGGAGCGCGCCGATTTTTTCCAGAGCCAGAATTGCGGCCGCCACACAGGCAGTTTCGGTGCGGAGGGCCCGGCTCCCCATGGATAGCCGCAAAAAGCCCGCTGCTTCGAGCTGGGCCCGTTCAGACTCCGACCAGCCCCGCTCTGAACCGATTACCAGAACAGCCTCAGCCCCGGGACTGCAGGGGAGCTCAGCCATACTCCCCAGAGGACGAACATTATCGGGCGCTAAGAGCAGCACCGCGGGTTGAGCCTCGTTTACAGTCTGAATGGCATTCACGGACTGAACGTTATTAGCATCCTGAGCAAGTTTCACCGACTGACCGGCAGTCACTGGATGAACGTCAGTCTCCGACGGCCCTTTGCCGGCCTCCCAGGGTTTCGCGGTCAGCCAGGACCGCAGTGAGGGGTATGAGGCAAGAACCGGCAGTGTTGTGTCCCGGCTCTGGATAGCCCCCTCAATCAGGGCCTGTTCAGCTCCACCATCACTGAGAAGGGTTGTATCCTGATAGGATTTTTCTCCCAGCTCTGTAGCAAGCAGGTCTATATGGGAAACCCCCAGACTCGAAAGATCCCGGAGGAGCCGTCGCAGCTGTATCGGCCGGGGAAACCCCACCGCTACCCGTAATGGATGCCGCTCTGGGGCTGGCCTGTCTAATTGGAGTTCCACCCGGATAGAACCATCGGGCTCAAGGGCAATAATTCTACCCTGACCAAGGGGACCGTTCAAAAGGCCTGCATCAAAGGAGTCCCCCATCCTTTTATGAAGAACCTTTATAAGATGAATGGTTCTCTCATCCCGTTTAGGGAGGGGTTTTCCTGTTTCGTCTTCTCTAAATAGTATAAGGTTCACCAGGATTTTATAGCATACGGCCTGCTATGGAATCCAGATAGGCCTTCCGCTCCCCATAGGTACTGCCCCGGAGATTCCAGAATATATGGATCCGTGCATCTTTAACCCCGCAGAACTCAAGGACCTGTTCCTTCCATACCCGGGCTGTAGGCCAGGAAGAGGCCTGATGCTTACCGGAAGAAACCGGAATGGATTGGTTCGGAGCTTGATCTTCCACTACAGAGTTCCGGGAAGCAAATTCGGAATCGGGATCCAAAGCGTCGGTAGTTATAAACACATCAAACCGCTTGTCAGTAAAAAGACCGGGGCTTTCTGCATTTTTAAAATCCGCTTCCCGAAAACCATAGGCCACACCGGGGCGGAATACCCGGTCCAGGAAGCCCTTAAGTATAGCCGGCGGTCCGCCCC
>JAAYUZ010000029.1 GCA_012517385.1 Treponema sp.
ATTTCCCGGCACAAAATCTCCACTGGCACGGCTGCTGAGGCGGTGGATCTGGCGGGCTACGAGCTCCTTTCCAGTACCGCTTTCCCCGTGGATAAGAACTGCCACATCGGGAAACTGGGCTGCTCGGGCGATTTCTTCCCTTATTTTCTGCATCACCGTTGAGGTACCGATCAATTCATCCCGGGAATAGAGGCGATCCTGTAATTCAATACATTTCTGTACTGAACGACGGTAGTTCTGCTGGGCTTCCAGAAACCGGCTGACTCTGCTTATCGAGGCTTCTAATTCCATACTGGAAAAGGGCTTGCGAAGATAATCAAAGGCTCCGAGACGAAGGGCTTCGATCACGCTTTCCATATCCCCATGGCCGCTCATGATAATACTTTCGATATCAGACTTTTCAGCCCGCAATTTTCTCAGAAATGTAAGCCCGTCATATTCCGGAAGCTTTATATCTATCATGGCTATATGTACTGTCTGAGCATGAATAATCTGAAAAGCCCTGGAAGGTCTATCGGCTAGATGCACGGTAAAACCCCGGGACTCAAGGTATTCTCCAATTTCATCGGCCAAACGGGCCTCATCGTCCAGCACAAGTACAGAAAGGGACTCTGAATGTTTCATGCTTCACCACCTGCAGATTCTGACAGAAGGGGAGTTTCAACCAGCACCCTGGTACCACCCTCAAGGGCTTCAAACCGTATGGTTCCTCCCATCTGATTAATAATACCATAAGAAATCGAGAGACCTAGGCCGGTTCCCTTACCCGGTGGTTTGGTGGTAAAAAAGGGATCAAAGATACGCCGTTCTTCTCCCCTGGGAAGCCCAATACCATTATCTTCGATCATGAGTATAATGCCAGAGGCAGTAAGATCCGTTCTGATCCGGATACGCCCTGAAGCTGTGTGGGATGCATCAATTGCCGCATCCTGAAGCAGCCGCTCTTCCACCGCATCCCGGGCGTTAGATAAGAGGTTGATGACCACCTGTTCATACTGAAAGGGGTTTCCCAGGCTTTCAGGCAGATCCTTATTCAATTCAAGCACTATATCTATCCCATGGGTTGCAAGCTGGGTTCCCATCAGTGAGAGGGCATTTTCCACACAATGGTTTACAGAGAATTTGGTCTCATAATCTGATGGACCACCCCGGGCAAAAAGACGCACATGCTCTATAACACGCCGCACCCGCTCTAAATCCGACACAATCGCAAGGGTCTTCTTATCAAGGTAGTCCTTATCCAGATTTTGCTGATAAAAACGGTTTTTTATATTTTCCACAGAAATAGCAATGGCATTGAGGGGCTGGGTAATTTCATGGGCCATACCAGTGGCCAACTCTCCGATAGCAGCCAGCCGGGATTGCTGCTCCGCGATCCGTTCCCCCTCCTGCCGACGCTGGATTTCTTCTTCTACCCGTCGTTCCAGAGTTTCATTCAGTTCCCGCAGCTCCAATTCCGCCCTGCGTTTGTCCGAAATATCCTGGGAGATTCGGATCACATGGGTAACCTGTCCATCGGTATCAAACACGGGAACCGCCACATGTTCCCAGCATTCCTGTTCCGTCTGATTCAGAATATAACAGGCATCGGTGCTTTCTATAGCACCAGAATTAAAAGCCCGAAGCACCAAATTCCGTTCCTGTTCAAAAAAGCCTGAGGAATAGCTCTTCAGGTACTCTTCCATAATAAACGGGAAACGGCTCAGGGTAAGCGCATTGGCCCAAAGCACCTGATAGCTGCGATCCACATAGTAGACAATACCGGGAATTCCTTCGACTATGGCCTGCAAAAGGCTTTCCCGTTCCCGCAGCGCATCGATTATCCGATTCACCGCACCGATAATCTCCTGATATTCCGTTGCCCCATGACTAATGGATCCGCGATAGCTCACATCTCCGGCGAGTATCTTTTCTGAAATGAGATGGGTTCTGGAAACAAGTTCCCCCAGAGGACTGAGAAAACTATTCATCGCATACAGACTTGCCCCAAGAAGCGAAAGGACAAGCACCAAACCAAGCATAACCAGCTGTTTCTGAATATCCCCAAGGGCATCCGAGAGGGGAATTTTATCCAGTTCAACCTTGATGAACCCAATGACAGCCCCTGAATAATCCCGGTACGGATACAGGCCCACGGCCCTTGCATGGGAACAATCCAGAGAAAGCTGGCTATCTCCCCGCCTGAGGGCCTCTATGAGCCGATCCGCAGTAGGGCAGCGTGGTTTGTCCAGGGTACCCGCTACCAGGGTATACCGATCGGATGGGCCAAAAAGAAAAATATAGTAATTGCCCCCATATTTTTGCTTTAGCTTTTCCACATAGGCAGAACCAAACTCCATACCAAACTCAACGGCACCAAGAAATTCCCCGTCCCGCCAGAGGGGCAGTAAAACCCGAAGCCCCAAACCATCCCGACCCAATTCGATGCCCCGGACCTTTTGTTTTAAATTCAGCACATCCCGCACCATGGGTCTGAGTTCCAGCAGTGAATCCCCATACCGCTCAGGATTGTGCATCCGTAAAAAGGAGGTTCCATCGGGAAGGTGGAAATGGAAGCGTACGACCCGATCCTTTATGGGCTCATATTTATCTTTAAGATATTCATAAAGCCCCTGACGATCCCGCTCTGCAAACCGCTTAATCAACTCAGGGTCCTGAATGAGATATTCCAGTGCTAGTTCAGCGCTGGCAAGTTCATCATCAATAGACCAATGGATGGTATGGCCCAGCAAACGGAAAGAATCCTGTTCGCTGGCATTAATCGCATCGGTACTGCCCCTCAGAATCAGCATGGCAAATAATATATATAAAAGAAGCTGGGACCCTACAATAATGAGAATTACCTTAATAGAAAGGGGTACAACCCTCCGTGTCATACTGTTCATACTACCCCTAGTATGCCCTATCACCGCCCCTCTTTCTAGACTAAGATTGCTGAACTTGCTATAATTGCAGGACACACTGTATATCGCATTTATAAGAAGAGAGGAACATTATGATACGAGGCGGAGATATCGCCAAAGGAACCTGTTTGCTTCAGAAAGGCCAGCCCTTTATTGTCGTAGAACGGGAATTTGTAAACCCCGGCAAGGGAGGCGCCTTTGCACGGGTAAAGATGAAGAGCCTTAAGGACGGCTCAGTACTTACCCAGACCATACCTACCCAGCTGGAAGTAGAAGACGCCCAGGTAGATACCCATTCCTGCCAGTACCAGTATGCCGATGCAGATTTTTACCATTTCATGGACAACAACACCTATGACCAGTTCGAAGTCCCCATAACTGGCATGGAAGATAAAAAATTCTACCTGAAAGAGGGTGAAACCTACGACCTCCTCCTGTGGGAAGGACAGGTAATCGATATAAAGATCCCCTATAAGGTGGTCTTTACCGTCGCAGAAAGCGAAAATTATGTGAAGGGAGATACCGTTTCTGGGGCTACCAAACCGGTTGTCACCGAAACGGGTCTTACCGTCCGGGTGCCCCTCTTTATTAAACAGGGCGAGAAAATCCTCGTAAATACCGAAACCAACGAATACGTTGAACGGGTGAATGACTGAGATTGAAGCCGTAGCGAAGGCCTATGGTTCCAAAACCGTAGGCTTCCGTTTCAAAGGCATCGACCTTACCTTAAGCCTATCCCATGGGCTTTTCAGTTCCTACGATGTCGATTCCGGGACCCGCCTTTTACTGCGGGTCCTTTCTCATTATATTGATGAAGCGAAAAGACAAAATCAGGGCCTTCCCTCCTCCATACTGGACGCCGGGTCCGGCACGGGTGTTATCGGCGTAGCCCTGGGGACCTACTTCCAGAGCCTTGGGTATAGGGACTTCACTATCCGAGCCCAGGACCGGGATGAACTGGGGCGGCTATTTAGTGCCTTTAACGGCGAAATCAACGGTCTTAAGGAACCACAGCTTATCGCCCATACGGAACCCCTCCTCTATAATCAGGGGCCCTATGACTGGATCATCTCTAACCTTCCCGCCAAGGCAGGCACCGCGGTACTAAAATATTTTGTTAAACGCTCCCTCACCCTTCTCAAGAACCGGGGCCGGGTCTTTGTAGTAATTGTGGAACCCCTGGCAGAACAATTTGCACATTGGCTTACCGAATATGGTGCGGATCTTGTTGAAACATTCTCTGGCCCGGAACATCGGATCTTTGTATATGGCAGCCAGGGATCAGAAGTGGTAGCATCCTTTTCCTGGGAACCCTATATTCGACATAGGGAAACCTACAAACTGGCAGAGATAGGCTATACACTCCAGAGTCTCCACGGGGTAGCCGATTTTGACAGCCCCCATTACATCACCCAGCTTATGGCAGCCCTGGCTGTAAAGCTCAAAATACCGATTGGTGAAGTACTTTCGCAGCACAGGGAAGCTCCGGTGCTTTTTTTTGAAACCGACCAGGGACACTTTCCGGTCTGGTTCAAAGCCTTCTTAACTCAGGCCGCACCAAAATCGGCATATTCAATTAAGCCTATCATTGCGGGCCGTAACATCCTTTCCCTTCAGGCGACTCAACACAACATGGAGACCAAACCTGACCCCTTGCTGGTACCATCGGTAGATCCGGACCTTTCCGCATCTCGCCTGCTTGCATCCAGTGGCAGCCCCTACCCCCTGCTGTTTCTCTTCCCGGATGCAATCCCCAAAACTGACCGATGGCCCGCCTATTGGGCCGCTCTGGAAAAGCTCAGCATTCCTGGGAGCCTTTGTTTTATCGGTCTCTCTGCCACCGAGGCAGACCGCTTTGACCGGCTCAAAGTACGGGGTTTTCAACGGCTTGGTGATATCAAACGCCAGGGATACCGGGCTTTGGCGTATAAAAAGCTTTAGAGGGATACCGGGCTCTGGCGTATAAAAAGCTGTAAATTAAAGCTTTTGCAAAAGTAAGGGAGTTTTGCAAGAACCTTAATTATTTAAAAACAGCGGCCTGTCTCCTTGCGGCTGCAGGTCTTCTGGGTACATCGGTAACAGATCTCATTGGTCAGATCCCCGGATTCAAAATAGTTCTGTATATTTCCCAGGGTTGTTGTCGCAATGGCTGTAAGTGCCTCATGGGTTAAAAAGGCCTGGTGCCCCGTAATCAGCACATTTGGGAAAGTTAATAGCCGTGCAAGCACATCATCTTTTATAACCGATGTGGAATGATCCTCAAAAAAATATTCATCCTCTTCTTCATAGACATCCAGAGCAGCCCCTCCGAGACTGTTGGTTTTTAATGCATGGATGAGTGCCTTTGTATCTATCAGGGCACCACGGCCCGTATTGATTATCACTGCATTCTTTTTTATCATCCCAAGACGCGCTTCATTGATCAGGTGATGATTTTCCGGTGTCAGTGGACAATGGAGGCTAATCACATCACTTTGTCTAAAGAGTTCTTCCATGGTGGTATAGCGGACCCCCTTTTCTGCGGCCCATCCTTCATTCGGATAGGGATCTGATGCGAGAACTTCCATACCAAACCCGCGAAATATCTCTGCCGCTATTCGGCCAATCTGTCCGGTGCCGACAATTCCCGCGGTTTTTCCGTAAAGATCAAACCCAACAAGGCCCGAAAGGGTAAAATTCCCCTCCCTGGTCCTGATATAGGCCTTATGAATTTTCCGGTTCAAGGTTAAAAGCAGGGCTACCGCATGTTCAGCCACCGCATGGGGCGAATAGGCAGGGACCCGCACCACATGAAGCCGTCCCCAGACCGCCTTAAGATCCACATTGTTATAGCCTGCGCAGCGAAGCGCCACAAGCTTAACCCCGTCGGCCACAAGAATATCTGCTGTAGGTGCATCGAGTTCATCATTTACAAATGCACAGACTGCATCGTAGCCCCTGGCCAGACTGGCCGTATCCGCCGAAAGCTTTACCGGAAAATATTTTATCTCAACGTTATAGTTATTCTTGTGGGTATCAAAATAGTCCCGGTCATAGGGTTTTGTATCAAAAAAGGCTACCCGTATCCGTATCGGGCCTTCCGAAGTATGTATCGTATTCATAAAACCTCCCATATATGACTTTTTAAGTCATCAATAATACGATAATAAAATATCGAATTAATGTCAAGATAGGGGAAGCTCTTTCAAAACTCACTGAGTTTTGAAAGAGCCTCAGGGAACTATAGTTTGAAAATAATTAAAGGGCCCTCAGGTAGATGGTATCCATAACTGGGGAATCTACTATGCGTTCCAGGACCGCACCGATACTCGCATCGGGCAAACTCACCTGCAGTAGTTTTCCATCCCGGAAGCGGAGTTCCGCCTGTTTGGGAGTCCTTACCATGAGAGAAGCCCTGCTGCCATCGTTAAAGGTGCAGGTAATTTCACTGGAGTAATCTCTGTAATCCGGGTCCAGTATTCCATCAATCTGAATAGACCTGCCCTTTGTACGATCCTTTATCCAGCCCTTCATTAAATGGAGCGCCCAGGGATCGGCGAGTCGGATAAAAATCTGGTTCAGGTCTTCTATCGATTGTGTATAGGGCATATCAAAGAGCCGTGAAAAGGCATATCGCAGAGGTAGCAGCTGTTCCCAGGTGATATCCACCAGAGGATTAGAAGAATGGAGCGCCCCAAGCACCGCATCACGGTAGGATGGAAGTCCCCGTTTATAGTGTTTCAGGTCCCAGCTGCCATGAATAATGGTAAGGTCTACCCGCTGTGAACAGTCATATTCACAGCTGTTCAAGGCCTCCGGGCCCAAGGTCCAGATGAGCAGAGCCGGCAATTCCCGCAACACCAGGGGCCCCCAAATACGGCCCTGATAGGCCGCATCATCGGGGGTTTCTATATAGACATCTTCAAAACAGATACCCCGGTCGTTCCTGTCCAGGGCACAACGGGCCGAGGACCAGCTGCGAAGCCCATCGGGGGAGTGGCCCCGTAAATGCAGAAGCCGGGCGGGCCGGCGCCCCATGAGGCTTTCCACCCATTGGTCGACTTCATCTGCGTGGGCCTTAGAAGACAGGGCTATAATGGTGGCTGACATGGCCCGGGCATTCCCGCCGGCGTTTTCCTTAAGCCGGGCCATGAGTTCCTGTTCAAGCTGGGATGTCTTTGGATACATTATAGTCGCCTCCAGTGATCACCGATTCGTTCTGCCAGACCCTGAGCTGCCAGGGGCCCTGAACTGCCCGCTTCGTATAGAAGCAAGGGTACTGCCTGGGCATCCCAGGCCTGCCGAATCGGGTCGATAAAGGCCCAGGAGGCTTCGACCTCATCCCGCCGGGTGTAGAGGGTGCTATCCCCTATAAGGGCGTCTAGAAGAAGCCGTTCGTAGGCCTCTGGCGAGGGATGACCAAACCCGGTGCCATAGAGAAAATCCATGGAGACCATACGAGACCGGTCAGTAAGACCAGGGATTTTTGTATTGAGATACAGGGTCAAGCCCTCATCGGGCTGGATACGGAATACCAGCTGATTAGCCCCTCCAAAAGCCTGTGGAAAGAGATTCATAGCGGGTTTTTTAAAATGTACCGCAATTTCAGAAACCCTGCGTCCAAGCCGTTTTCCGGTCCTTAACATGAAGGGGACCCCATACCAGCGCCAGGAATCGATGTGGGCGATAAGGGCCGCATAGGTTTCGGTTTTTGATTGGGGATCTACCCCCGGTTCTTCCACATATCCTGGTACATTCTGGCCATCGATAAGACCCGCCTTATACTGTCCCCGCAGGGTGTTGGCAAGAATATCCAGATCCGAGAGGGGCCTTAAGGCCCGGAGCACCTTAACCTTTTCGTCCCGAACCAGATCGGAGCTGAATGATGTGGGTGGCTCCATGGCAACCAGCGCCAGCAGCTGCAGGAGGTGGTTCTGCACCATGTCCCGCAGGGCACCCGATTGTTCATAATAGGCCGCCCGTTTTTCGACCCCCACAGTTTCAGCAACAGTTATCTCTATATGATGGATGTAGTTATTATTCCAGATTGGTTCAAAAATGCCGTTACCAAAACGGAACACCGCAATATTTTGAACCGTTTCTTTTCCTAAATAGTGGTCGATTCTAAAGACCGAAGATTCTTCATACCGCTCTGTAATAAATTCATTGAGGGCCCTGGCCTCTTGCCCGCTCCGGCCAAAGGGTTTTTCTACCACCACACGACTCGCAAAGGGGTGCCGTCGGGAAAGGCCAGACCGGTGGAGGTTATCAATAATTGGCCGGTATTGTTCAGGAGGCACCGCAAGGTAGCTTACCAGGTCCCTGTCTGCTTTAATAACCGCTGCCAGTCGTTCATAGGATGCGGGATCATCAATATCACCCTGGACATAAAAACACCGTTCCAGAAATCCCTGCCGTTCATCCTCATTCAAACGAAAACTGGCTATTGCTTTTTCTATTTCCTGCCGGAAATCACTGTCGGACCAGGGGCGCCTGCCAAAACCAATGAGGAACCAGTCATCGATTGCCCCTTCCCGGTAGAGAGAAAAAAAGGCAGGATATAGTTTACGGCTTGCCAGGTCTCCCGAGGCACCAAAAACAAGAAGGGTAAAAGGATGGGGTCGCCTTCGGACCGGTAAGCCCTCTGCAAAGATATTCTGTTCCATGGCATCAAATATATAAAATATTTTATACAGGAACAATAGGCGAATTTTTTTTTATAGGTTGCTCTTTCAAAATTTCCTGAGTTTTGAAAGAGCCTCATTTAAAAAAAAGGAGTTTTAAGGTTGCCTTAAAACTCCTCTCTAAGTGGGCGATACAAGAGTCGAACTTGTGACCCCCAGCGTGTCATACTGGTGCTCTAACCAACTGAGCTAACCGCCCGTGCCCTTTATTTTATACCAAATCAGCACGGACCTTGTCAATACTGGCTATGCAGTGCTCGTTTTCCCAAGGACCTGGGCAATACGCTCCAGAACCTTTTTCCGGTCCAGGGGTTTTACAATATAGTTTTTTGCCCCTAACAGCAAGGATTTTTTAACCAGATCCTGTTTTCCCAGGGCACTTATCATGACTACCTTGGCATTTTTATCAAAGTTCATGATATGTTCCAGGGCGGTAATTCCATCCATTTTGGGCATGGTGATATCCATGGTTACAAGGTCAATATTCGGAAACAATTCCTTATATTTTTCTACCCCCTCCTCGCCGTCAGCAGCGGTGGCCGCAACTTCGTAGCCCTCGGAGGTCAGTATCTGGCTGATCTGCTTTGCAACAAACATGGAGTCATCTACAACCAATACCCGAAAGGGAGTACCATCAGGCTTAAGGCCATCGGGTTCCCGTTCGTTAATTGACGGAAAATCCTGTTTCGTCTTCATAGGTATTCCTTGTTATGCCCGTTCTCGGATAGCCACATTAATTTCAATTTTACCCTGGGGTGTTTCCATGGGAACAATCAGGGCTTCTACTTCATGGTCCGATACTTCCATATTGTCCCCCGTAAATAGGGCCGGTGGAGTAAGGTCGAATCTAAAGCCCAGTTCGTGCAGTTTGGTGACAGCCTGGGCGGTAATCATATTTGCAAGTTCTGTGATAGTTGCCTTGGCAAGTTCATCCAGCGAAGTAAGCTGTTCTCCATTCATTGTAGAAGCCACTGCGAGGGCTGTTTGTTTAGACATATCAAACATAACACGGCCTTCTACATCCCCAGCAAGCCCCACCAAAGCAGCTACGCCTAATACGGGCATGGTGGTAGACTTTAAGTACAGTTCACCCCTTTTGATGTCCGTATTCAAGACTTCCTTAAGGACATTAAATGCAGATTCTACAAAGGGATTGATGTATTCAACTCTCATGCGTTTCTCCTTCCTTTAGCTATTCAACATATACAGGGATACGGGCTCCGTGCCTAGCCGGGTCCATTCATCCTCTGGTACTACCTCATGCTGGCCTACGAATAAAAGCCCGCGGGCTTTAAGTTTTTCTGCAAAATCATTTAAAACTTTTATCTGTTCATTGGGATCCAGGAACGAAAGCACATCCCGGGCCATAATCATATCCAGGTCCGTAAAGGGGTTCACATTTTTCATATCATGGTATTCAAAAAGAATTGCATCCTTAATTTCCGGGTTAAAGGAATAGCCATACCTGCCCTTTACCAGATACTCATGATATATAGTCGGAACTGATTCCAGATCGAACACCATGTTCGGAGCAGAGGACACCGCTAAAAGATCATTATCGCTGGCCCAAATCTTTATCCGGGCATCCTTGTATCGTTTTTTTAAAATACAAGCCAGAGAGTAGCTTTCATACCCCTTGCCACAGCCAGGGTTCCAGACTGTTATGGTTTTAGAAGTCAGATCGGGCAGTGCAGCAAGGACCTTTTCTGCGTAGTCCTCATCCCAGAGCCTGCCATTGCAGGGTGAATAGAAGTTGCCAAGGAATTCATCCGCATCTTCCACATTTTTAAGCTGCAGCTCCTTGTTATTCCGTAATTTCTTCCACTCCCCAAAACGGGTCTCTACCCATCCTTCGTTGAGCGGGCTTGCAGCAAAATGCTTAAGGGCAAAGAGGGTTTCCTTAATAAATTCAAGCTCTGAAGCGGAAGCCTTCGCAGAACTTCCCGGCTGCTCCTTTTCCAAGATAGCTGTCTGGGCAGCGAAAAAATTGCCGCTTGGGGTTTCGGAAATGAGCCGGGGTTTTTCTTCCTCCTTTTGCTCAAAAATCCTATTTACATCGAGAATAATATAAAGCCGTCCCTGGTTTTCCACTACTCCATGTATGTACTTTATATTGATGTCACCAAAAATCGGGTGTGGCGGCTGAATAGTGCTGGATTGGATCCCCACCACCTTATCGATGCTGTCTACAATTACCCCATATACATGGTCTTCCAGCCGTACAATTAAAAGATTTTCCTGTGCATCTTCACTTTTACGTTCCGCCGGCAGATGAAAAAATATACGGAAATCTATAACCGGGATAATCTCTCCCCGGAGATTATAGACTCCCCGCAGGAAGGGAGCCGCATTGGGAACATAGGTGAATTTGCTCGCCTTGGCAATTTCTTTAACGTTCATGATATCAACGCCATAGTCTTTGCCGGCCAGAGAGAAGGTAACCATTTTAAAATCGACCGTGATAGCCTTTTCTGTCCGCACAAGCTCCTGGCGACCATTTTCGGCAGTAACTTCCTGTTGCAACTTCTGCTCATTTGTTTGCATACGTATCCCCATCTACCGAATCGACGCTTCCCGGCGGCGCCGTTCTTCTAATTCCTTCCGTAGTCCCAACTCTAAAAGCTGACTGACATCGATTATAAGCGATACGGAACCATCGCCCAGGATCGAAGCCCCCGCAATACCCGGTGAATTGGTAAACTGATCCCGCAGGGGTTTTATTACCACATCTTCTTCTCCGATGAGACTGTCTACCATAAGCCCCATCTTCTTTTCCGCGGTACCAACGATAACCACAAAATTATACTCCCGCTGTTCATTGGTCTTAATACCAAAAAGCCGATTAAGCCGCAGCAGGGAAATCACATCGTTACGGATATTAAACACCTCATAGTTATCGATCATCTTAATCTCAGAGGGTTTGATCCGATGGCTTTCGATAACCGAGGTAATCGGAATGGAATATATTTCGCTGCCGACCCGTACGAGCAGCCCCTGAATAATTGCCAGGGTTAAGGGCAGTTTAATAGTAAATCTGGTACCCCTTCCCCGTTCTGAACTGACCGTAACGGTTCCGTTCAGCTTTTCAACCTGGCGGCGAACCACATCGAGTCCTACCCCACGGCCGGAAATATTGGTAATTTCCTTTGCGGTAGAAAAACCTGGCTCAAAAATAAGGTTAAAGGCTTCCACATCGGTTAATTCCTTATTTGGATGGATAAGCCCCCGTTCAATAGCCTTGGCTCTGACCGCCTCGACATCGATACCCTTTCCGTCATCGGCAATTTCGATAATAATCATATTGCCTTCGTTGCTGGCCTTAAGCAGTACCGTGCCTGTTTCACTTTTGCCGCTGCTGAGACGTACCTCTGGGGCTTCGATGCCATGATCGATGCAGTTTCGAACCGAGTGCATTATTGGATCCAGAAGGTCTTCGATGACCGATTTATCCAGTTCAGTCTCTTCACCCTCTATGACCAGGTTCACTTTTTTATTCAGGCTCTTAGACAGGTCCCGAACAAGCCGCGGGAAACGGTTAAAGATCTGACTGATAGGCACCATGCGGATCCGCATGACCCCTTCCTGAAGTTCACCCGTAATACGTCCCAGATTCTGGGCTGTAGATCGGTATTTACCAATATTTGCTTTTAAACCCGCTTCTATGGGATCAAACAGGGTGAACAGGTCCCCGTATCTGTCGGAAATTTCTTTGCGGATTTCTTTTACGGTGCGTCCCTTCTGAATACTTTCCAAATATTCGGGCAGACGATCAAATAGATCCTTTATTTTTTCCCTGTACAGGGCTTCTGTACCCTGCAGCTGGGTCATAAGTTCGCCAAACTGATTAGAAATCTGATTAAAGGTGGCTTTCGTTATAACCGTTTCAGAAACCAGGTTCAAAAGGTTATCAATCCGTTTGGAATCGACCCTGAGGATTGAGCCCGCATCCTTTCCTGCCCGTTTAGCCTCTGTTTCCTGATCTCCGCCCTTAGGTTCATCAACATGAACCGATTCTTTCGGTTCCTCTGGTTTAATTTCAGGACTAGAAACCACTTCCGACTTTTTAGCTGTCGATGGGGTTTTTACGGTGGTCTGGACCGCTGCAGGGGTTGGGGTGTTGGAAGTCACCGGTATTGTTTGACCTTTTGCACCAGATCCGCCGCTTCCCAGATCTTCGATTTCTGCATTAAGCGTCACATCCGGAATAGAGACGATCCGGTATAAGTCATCAGGGCTATGGTTGCTTGAAACATAGTACTCCACCACCGGATGGAAGATGTCTTCATAGAGCTGTTCAAAGTCCGGAACGGTCCTGAGGACCGTACTCACCCCCTTAAGGGCAGCAAATACCTGAATTCCCCCAACCGTATTCATCACATTGTCTTCGTTGAAGGTGACCGCAATCCGGTATACTGTGGTGCCTTCTTGAGCGGCTTGACGCATTTCAAGAATATCATATTCCGTAAGGGAACTTTTGCCTGCCTTTTGGCTCGCGGCAGAAGTTACTGGAGGAGCCTTCGTAACGCCAGACTGGGCAGATTTAGTGCTGGATGCAACCTTTGCCCCCTGTTTTCCATGACGACCGCCTTCAGGCAGGAAGGCTGAAAGTTTCTGCTCAATTGCAGAACTGTCCCCATGATACACAGTTCCCTTCATACGGGCATCGAGCATTTCCTTAATTATATCAATCGCAAGCAGCAATACATCGATAACATCTTCATTAACAGGGACCTGATCAGAACGAATTGCATCGAGCACATCTTCGACCAGGTGGGTAAATGATGATAATTCATGCATTTCTACGGTAGCAGCGCCGCCTTTAAGGGTATGGGCAGCCCGGAAAATCTCATCTACCGCATCACGATTGTGCCCCTCATTCTCAAGCACCAGAATATTCTGTTCCAGGGTTTCAACCTGCATCTGGGCTTCGCTAAAAAAATCTTTAAGCAATTCTTCATTGTTAGGGTCTAAATAATCACTCATGACAATGATAATGTTTATACACAAATCGTCTTACGTCAAGGCTTATTTGTTGTAAGTTGACCTATAACATGCTACAATAGAAAAAAAGGAGCAAAAAATGAGCCTTAGAAAGTATGTTATTTTGCCCATCTCCTTACTCCTGCTCCCGGTTTCTTTATCATTTTCAGCCGAATTAACCGTCCCATCCCTTGAAATGGCGAGCACCGGGACCGTACAAAATGGAACATTTTCACTTTCCTCGGTAGCTCAAGCTGATATAGCCCTTACTGGGGGCTATAAATATGGAGGGCTTTTGCGCCTTGCCTTTTCTTCCCGGGACCTGGAAAAAGCCCTTGGATATGGCAGAACCAGCCTGGATCTTGCATCAGCCGATCCTGTGCCTGCTGCAGACTATAATGCCCTTGTCGACCGTTTTAATAACCTTGCCGCATTGCAGTTTAAGCTTGCCCAGGTAAGTGCCCGTAAACCCTTTGAACTTCCGGTAGAATTGAGCTATTTCATCGGCTTTTCCGACTCCTTTTGTTCCGGCGACAATTTTCCCCAGCTTTTTGGTAGTGTTCCGGTGAATTCTGAGTTTAAGGGTTTTGCATACTTTCCACAGGGTATCGGAGGCAATCCCAGCTATCAATATAATGGTATTCATCAGGCTATTGGTACGGGTTTCCATCTTTCATTGCTGGCCTGGCAAAACTTTATCCCCATGGTATATCTGTACCAGGACAGCGCTTTCATAAATGAAAGCACCGGTATTCCTGAATCGGGCCGCTACTCCGGCGATGTAAGGCTTCTCATAAACAGCCAGTATGTAAAATTCGAAGCCTTTGCAGGGGCTACCTACCCCTATGGTACCTATGGAATGTACCGGGGCGGCATGCTGGCCTATTTTACTACCGGTACAGGGGCCGATTTCTTAGCCCAGGCTGGTATCCCCGGCTGGGAATCCGGAACAGATTTGAAGGTAGATAACCTCTATTTTCTCTTTGAACCAAGGCTTGCTATCGGGATCTTTGCCTTGCATATAACCCTCTTTTATCACCCGGTACGATATTTACAATTGCTGAACCCTGAAGAACGGGGAGCTACCGATATCAATGCAAAGCTGCTCATTGGGGACATTTTTAAATACCGGCTCCAGGGAGGCCTGGAAAGTACGGTAAACCTCCGTTCTGGTGCATCAGCAAATACGCTGGACCTGCGTATTGCCCCTTTCTTGAGCATAGTCACCGAAGGGATCCGATGGGATTTTAAGATCCGTATCGATCCGTTTAAATATACCAAGCCTTTAGAAATGGCTGATACTTTTATTGGCGTACGGACGGCATATTGATATGAAACAGATTCGACAGATGATAATAGGTGCAGCCCTTTTGGCAGGAATAGGTGTTTTTGCCTTTTCATTGGATATCAGCCTGGAAGGGTCCCTGGGCAACATGACCTTTGATACAAATCGCACCAGTGCCCTCAGTGCAGGTAATCTGGCGTTTTCTGAAAACCTGTATTGGACTGGAACGGCAAAGATTGAGCAGGCAATTGCAGATAATGCGATCTTCAGCATCATCGCAAACCATGACAACATACTGCGGAACAGCCTCTATACAACCATCGCCTATGATACGGGTTATGCGAAAATCACTGTTGGTCCCTTTTTTGGGCTGTTTAATTCATCCGCATCAATGCTCAGTTCCGGCCTTAGTACCACATTGACCATGACCCTGCCTGGTATCATTTATGGGACCTTCCGCTCAGATACAACCATTGGAGCCGGCATCAGCGTCCCCGGCGATTATGTACAGCAGCGGAGTGAACTAGCCCTTGGAATTTGGGGTCCGAATACCCTTACCAGTTTCAGGCTCTCCACAAAAACCTTTACTCTTAAACAATCAAACAGCCTTACCACCGTGGATTCGGTTACTAACTACGACTGGGTTACGGAGGTTTTTAAAAAGAATGTACCCTATACAGCTGTAATTACCCTTGGATACCAATCATTAAAACGTTCTTATATTGAAGCTGCCATTACTACCGACGAGCTCGCTGCCTTCATGATTGGCTTTAACACAAGTTTTAGATTTTCAGATAATTTTAAAATGCTTGCAGGCGGTAAAGCCCCCCTCTATGCCTGGGGTGTGGGGAGCCTGAAAAGCCCCGCCAGCACTGCGGTATTGTATGAGGCTTCGTTAGGGATGGTGCTTTCCCTTAAATAGACTCAAAGACTCCCTTATCGTAATTCTTCCGCACCCTATCCCAGGGGAATACCCGCCCATTCATAGCTATATATACCCCTGGGGGTAAAAGCTGAACCGCGGTGAAGGCACAGCCCAGATTAAAAAGAGCATCGCTGCCTGCCACAGAATAGGGCACCATGGCACCGGTAAGCACTATGGTTTTATTAAGCCCCGCAGGACCAAGCACTTTGGCTGTATCCACCATCCGGTCGGTTCCGTGGGTGATAACTATTTGATCTTCACTGGCCCTTGTGCAGGCAGCAAGAATGTTTTGCCGGTCCTGATCACCCATTTCAAGACTATCAACCAGTTGATTTATTTCTAATTCTACGGGAATTGTAATTCTAACCTGTTTAATTATATCCGGAAGATGGCTGTTCTTAAAGGTTAAGACGCCTTTTAGCTCATCGTAGTGTTTGTCAAAGGTGCCGCCGGTGATAAGGATTCTGATGCCATCCATAAAAAATACCCCTCCTCCGCCCCCTCATAGGAGGATCAGAATGAGGGTACTATATCAAAAGAAGGCCTAGAATGCCAACCGTTCAAGCCGCTTGCAGGCTTCTGCGATATCCTCCCGGTGGCCAAAGGCGGAAAATCGGATAAAGGATTCTCCGGCAGGGCCAAAGCCTGACCCCGGTGTAGTGACCACCCAGCAGGTCTCCAGAATAGTTTCGAATACATCCCAGCTGGTTTTCCCGGGGAAATGGGCCCAGATATAGGGAGCATTATCCCCGCCGACACAGGTGATTCCCAGGTTTTGCAGGGTATGTCTGATAAGCCGGGCATTCTCCAGATAATAGTCCGTTAACTGCCGCATCTCCTTAAGGCCTTCGCTGTCCAGTGCGGCCAGACCTCCATATTGGGCAATGTTGGATGCGCCATTAAAAACCGTGGTACAGATGCGATTCCAATCTGCATTAACGCTTTCTCCCCCCTCATAAACCAGGGTCTTGGGAACAACGGTCCAGCCGAGGCGGACTCCGGTAAAGCCAATGGGCTTGGAGAAGGAATTTACTTCGATGGCACAGGTGTCCGCACCGGGTATCTGGAAAATGCTCTTCGGAAGGTCCGGCGACCGGATATACTCAGCATAGGCGGCATCGAAAATGAGGATGGAGCCTGATTTTTTAACGGCCTGTACTAATGCAGTAAGCTGGTCCTTTGTAGCAACCGCTCCGGTGGGGTTATTGGGAGAACAGAAGTAAACAAGGCCATTTCTAGGAAGCCTGTTTAAATCCGGGAAATAGTTATTTTCTGCCGTGCAGGGGAGGTACTGAATCTTTTCATAACCTGTACCATTCCAGGGACCGGCGGCACCGATAAGGACTGAACCATCCACATACACCGGGTAGGAGGGATCCTGGACCGCCACAGGGACAGAAGCGCCGAAAAGCAGCTGGAGCCGCCCGATATCACATTTGGCCCCATCGGAGATAAAAACCTCATCGGCGCTGATCTGCCGGCAATCCTTAAGGGAATTGTAGAAGACTTCGGCAATTTTTTCCCGGAGGGCAGTCATGCCCTGTTCATCCCCATAGCCGGTATAGCCCTCTTTGGTGGCAAGCCGCCGGGCACCTTCCACAAGGCCCGCATCGATATGGGGTGTTATGGGTTCGGTGGTGTTTCCTATGCCCAGGCTGATGATTTTTGCCTCCGGATGTTTGGAGAGAAAGTCCCGGCGGCGTTTCGCAATTTCAGGGAAAAGGTACCCCGCCTTCAGGTTCGCAAGGGCCCTATTACGTGCAAGCATGCTTAGCTCCTTTTTGCAGGTTCGGCTGGTGAAAAACGGGAAAGGGCAGAAAAATCCAGGGTGGCAAAGTAATCTTCCACCGTTTCTCGGCGGCGGATGGGCACAATAGAGCCATCGGTCCGCAGAAGTAGCTCTCCGGCCCTCAGTTTGCCGTTATAATTAAAGCCCATTGCCCGTCCATGGGCTCCCGCATCATGAATAATGACGAGGTCACCCATATCGATTTTTGGAAGGTTCCGCTGCACCGCAAATTTATCGTTATTTTCGCAGAGGCTGCCTACCACATCGTAGGTTTCCGTGGCGGGGGCATGTTCCTTGCCTGCCACGGCGATATGATGATAGGCCCCATACATGCCGGGCCGCATGAGGTCCGCCATGGAGGCATCGAGTCCGATATAGTTCCGGTAAATGTATTTTTGATGGATGGCGGTGCTCACCAGCCACCCGTAGGGCCCGGTTATAATCCGGCCCCATTCAAGGTGGATGCCCAGCGGGTCCAGGCCGGCAGGCACAATAATGGCGTCATAGGCAGCACGGATTCCCCGGGCGAGGGCTTCATAATCGATGGGGTTTTGATCGAGCCGGTAGGGAATACCCGCACCGCCTCCCAAATTGACAAACTCAAGGCGGATTCTCAATTTCTGGTACAGGTCCACCGCAAATTCAAAAAGGATCCGGGCCGTTTCTATATGGTACTCAATATTGAGCTCGTTGGAGGCCACCATGGTATGGAGAGCAAAGCGCTTTGCCCCCTTTTCTTTGAGCCCTTTATAACCTTCAAAGAGCTGTTCCCGGGTGAAACCGTATTTTGCTTCTTCAGGTTTGCCGATGATCGCATTCCCGCCCTTAAGGGGCCCCGGATTATACCGGCAGGAAATGATTTCCGGAATTCCCGCTGCAGCTTCGAGAAAATCGATATGGGTAATATCATCCAGATTGATGATGGCCCCCAGGTGTTTCGCTTCTTTGAACTCATGGGCAGGGGTATCATTGGAGGTAAACATAATTTCCTCGCCCCGAATACCCGCCTCTTTGGCGAGCAGGAGCTCTGGGAGGCTCGAACAATCTGCACCGAAGCCTTCATCCTTCAGAATTTTAAGAATAAAAGGATTTGGCAGGGCCTTTACCGCAAAGTGTTCAAAAAAGCCGGGCAATATAGAAAAGGCCCGCTTAATCGCCCGGGCATTTTCCCGAATAGCCCTTTCATCATAGAGATAAAAGGGCGTCCCATAGGTAGAAACCACCTCACGAAGTTGTTCAACAGAGAGGGGAAAGGTTTTATTGTTCATAATATAATCTTATAGATATCCCTTGGCTTTGAGAAGCTCCGCATTCAGTATCCCACCCCCGGCGGCACCCCGTACCGTATTATGGGAAAGACCGACAAAGCGCAGATCAAAGAGCTTACAGGGCCGGATACGACCAACCGTAACCGCCATGGCCTTATCCGCATCCCGGTCCTTGCGGGGCTGGGGCCGGTCAGCCTCCTCACGAACAATAATTGGTTGTTCAGGGGCAAAGGGCAGTTTAAGTTCCTGGGGCAGGGCCCGGAATTTAGACCAGATGGCCCTTACTTCTTCTATAGAGGGCTTTTTATCCCCAAATTCAAGGCTGACACAGGCGGTGTGACCGTCTACTACGGGAACCCGGTTACAGTGGGCAGAAACGATGGGACCCGCAGCATTTACAATAGCACCACCCTGAATAGAACCTAAAATCTTTAAGGGTTCCTGCTCAGACTTTTCCTCTTCACCCCCGATATAGGGGACGATATTATCGATCATGTCCAGACTGGGAACTCCGGGATAGCCCGCACCGGATACGGCCTGCATGGTGGTAACAAACATCCGTTTGATTTCATATCCCTCCTGCATGAGAGCCCAGATGGGGGTCATATAGCTCTGGATGGAACAGTTGGGTTTAACCACAATAAAGCCCTTATCCCAGCCCCGTTGCTTTCTCTGCTGGGGAATAATGTCTGCATGATGAGGATTAATTTCTGCGATCAGCATGGGAACATCAGGGGTCCAGCGGTTTGCCGACGCATTTGATACCACCGGGATACCCGCTGCGGCATAGGC
>JAAYUZ010000030.1 GCA_012517385.1 Treponema sp.
AATTGGCTATGATACGTCAATTGGAGAGTTTGGAAGCCGCTCCGAACAGGGCAGCCCGGGAGTTTATCTTAAAGACAAAGGAAACCGCCCTGTTTACCTATAACCGTGCTCAATTCGAAAAAATTATGGCCGATGGCCGTGCTCTGATTGATAAGGGCGATTATATTGGGGCGGCCCAGCGCTATAGTGAAGGATTTTCTCTATATAAAGAGGAGTTTTACCAGGCCGGTTATGGCGACATTATTGTAAATAATGTAAATCAGGGCCTTAAGAATATCCAGGACAACCTGACAATCTATGCCACCCTTCAGCCGGAATTGCAGAAGCGGATCGATGCATTCATCAACCTGACTAAAACCGTTTCGTTTACTACCGAATTAGGCCCGATCTTTGCAACCTATGATGAATTGGAAAACCTTCTGCTCCAGTATGCGGTCTTAAGAAATAGCATCACCTCCGTCGGACGGGGTTTTGAAAATCAGTTTGCTCTTTTACAGAGTGGGGACGCCAACCTGGGCGACAGTTCCTTTCTGCCCTTCGCCTTTCGTTTTATTTTAGGCCGAAAAACGGAGATCCAGCCCGAGGGTATTGTCGGTGCCATGGATACCTTTTGGGTTAAGGGTGTTAATGGTCTTGAGACAGCCATGGTACAGTCCCTTAACGGGCTCTATCAGGACTTTATCAATCAATATAAAGAGAATCCCCTGGTTATGCAGGATTTGAGGGTAGAAAAACTCCGGCAATATGCTGATTTTTCGCTTCGCATTCTTTCTATCTGGTCTCCGATTGCTGCAAAGGAGTTAGTAAATCAGGTAACGAATTATGGCAAATCCATAGCGGTAAACAAAACGCCGGTATATCTTTCAGTGCAGGCGGGGTTGGAAAATACCAATACCCTGGCACAATACTATAGGGTACTCAAGGATGTCCTGGTCCTTACAGAACAGCAACAAAGCCTGTTTGCAGCCTGGCAGTCGGGTAATTCTACTCAGGAAAATGCAGTTGCCGGGCTGTTAGGTGTGAGGGAAAAACTTATAGCTCTCAGAAATATCCTTAAAAATAATGAAAATGAAGCAGCCCGGCGTATAGAAGTCTATAGGGGATACCAGGAAAAGAATATAGACCTTAGTGCTAGTATAGCGCAGCTTCAACAGGGCGCGGATAACCTGGCTTTTCTGGAACAGCATATCAATGAACAGGAACTGGTTCTGGCTTCCCGGCGGTACAGCATTGAAAATGCGGGATTAAAAACAGTTCTGAATGCACGGAATGAAGTATTCAATCGGGCTCAGAGTCTATTGCAGGGTGTACAGGTGACACCCCAGGGGGGGGCGGCATACCTGGCAAAATATCCCAAAGAAAGTCTTCCCCTCCTTAATGAACTGAATGGTCTTCTCACAACAGATATTCAAAAAACAAATACCTTACTGGCAATATATAACGCAGAGCCGACATTTATAAAAAATGATACTGCATTAAAGATGTTACAGCAGGAAACAACGGAACTTTTACAGCAATTTTCATCATTTCAGACCCAGGTGCGAGCCAATATCAGCACCGCCCAACAACAAAGTGCTCTGGCAGACAGCCTGAGGCTCGAAGGGGATCGGCGGTACCAGGAAGCCCAGACAGCGCTCAGAAACCTTAATTTTGACCTCGCCCGGCAGCGGCTCCAACAATCGGGGGAACGGTATGATGCATCCCTGGCGGTGCAGGACTCCCAGGACCTCCGGGCTCTCCGGGATCAGCGGCTACTTTCCCTGGCGGCAGAAATTTCCAAGACTGAGAATGAGACCGTAGTTCGCGATGTGCGGCGGCTCATTACGGATGCTAAAAAGGCCTATTTCGCCGGTGATTTTACCAGGGCTGAGGATATTCTTTTACAGGCTCAAAATCGATGGAAAACTACGAACGTGGATGACGAACCGGAAGTTGCCTATTGGCTTACGCTGGCCCGCAGTGCCCTCTCTATTAAAACGGGCCGTACTATTCCTGTAACGGCCCCCCTCTATCCTGAAATGAGCCAGCTGCTGAGCGCAGCCCAGCAGGCCTTTGAAGCAGGAAAGGCCCTGCTGGCCGCTAAAAAACGTACCGAAGCCCTTGCTCAGTTTGATATTGCCCGGAATAAGATTCAGCAGGTTCGGATCCTGTTCCCCTTAAATCAGGAAGCGGGTCTTTTGGAACTGAGGATAGATCAGCTTATAGATCCTGTGGCTTTTACTGCCAATTTCAAAGAACGGCTTGCTAATGCCCAGGCAAAACTGGCCGCTCAGCCCCAGGAAGGGTATGCGGAACTGCAGGACCTGTATACTATCAATCCAGGGTATCCGGGGCTAAAATCCATTATAGAAAAAGCGGAAATCCAGCTGGGCCTCAGGTTGCCACCGCCGGATCCAAAAGCCATAGCCCGGTCGAACGAGCTTGTGGCCGCCGCAAAGCGGATTATCGATGCCAACACCCGCAGCCAGTTCCCGGTTGCTCTGGCTCAGCTGAATGAGGCCCTGAAGCTCAATCCCAATAATGAGCAGGCGATTTCACTGAAAGACCGGATCCAGACCGATGTGGGCGGTCAGGCTACCGTGGTTCTCTCTAGTGCGGCTGAACGGGAATATCAGCGGGCAGTACAGGAACTGCAGAACGGAAACACCATCGTAGCCCTTGCAATCGTGGAACAATTGTTGCAGGATCCTAAAAATAAAAACTCGACCAAACTGGTTGAACTGCAAAAGAGGATTCAGTCGAGGCTATGAAAAAACAATCGTCATTATATCAATATAGGTTACGTATGCTCCTTCTCCTCTTAATATGCCTTGTGAGCACCCCATTGTTCAGCCAGGATGTATTTTATTGGGAAAATCCCCAATTGTTCAGCCCCGGTCCGGGGCGTTTCCCTGTGAGTTCCTCCAATGGGCGTCTGTCGGTTCTCCTTTGGCAGGAAGCAAATAATAATGATATTAATCTTTCGCTTGCAATAAAAACGCCGGACCAGCCCTGGTCAATAAGGCGTTCAGTGGCTGGCCCCTATCAGTACTCTGGTACAGAACCGCCCCTCTCATCGGTGGTGGTCGATGCCAAAGACCGCATTCTTATAGCAGCCAGCCTGCCTTCTAACGAAACGGAAATACTCATTTCTTACGACAGGGGGCTGAGTTTTACCGCTACCCGGCTGAAGGGGGATGTTAATTCATCCCTCGCCCCTCGAATTGTTGCACGCTCCGATGGGGGCTACCTGCTTTTCATTACCAGGGGACAGGAACAGAGCCTTTCCCTGTTTTATTCCCGCTCCGATGATGGGATAAGCTGGTCTGAGTTCGTCCCCTTTGTACTGGATCCCAGGCTTAAGTTGACCTTCCTCCCGAGCCATACCACCCTGGGAACTACCGATTATGTGGTATTCCAGGCCCTGACCGGCGATGTGCGGCCTACCTTTCAGCTTTTCCTCACTACGAGCACCGACGGAGGCCGCACATGGACCCAACCCCGGCAGGTAACCAATTTTTTAGACCCCTATGTGTCGACCCGGCGGGAACCGGAATATTTTGATAATCAGCGCCCCTTCATTCAAGGTGCAGGCCAAACCCTTTTTCTTGCTTGGGAACGGCGGCCCAGTAACGGAAATCCCCAGGTATACGGCGCGGAACTCAGCAAGGATGGCCAGATGATTGGTGAAGCAGAACAGATAAGCCCGAGGGGGGTATATGCAAATAACCCTGTAGTACTTTCTGTTAAGGGCCGCTGGACCGTATTCTGGTTCGATAATCGTCGGGGACAAAACCGGGTTTACATGGCCCAGAAAAAGGGTCTGGACTGGGAAGATTCGGACCTCTCAGCTTCCAGTGGGGATGCTACCTTTGCAAGGCCTATTCTGGATAATTCTGGTCTTTATGTGTTCTGGCAAACCCAGCGGGCTTCACAAAACCGGCTCATCCTCCTTGCTCCAGACACTATTGTAGCAAAACCACCCCTGAGGCCTCTTAACTTTCAGAACGGAGACCGGCTCCGCACCGATCGGGTCCAAATCGCCTGGTCCATGCCGGATGATTCTTCTGGCATCCTTGGCTATTCCTACCTCTGGACACAGGACCCTGAAGCTGTTCCGCCAAAAAACATTCAGGTTTATGCGGGTACCAATAGAACCGAACAAACTGCCCGGGAAGACGGACCCTGGTATTTTGCAATACGAGCCCAGGACTTTGCGGGCAACTGGTCCGAACCAAACAGGGTATATTTTATCCGGGACACCACTCCACCCCCTGCGGCCAGCATCATCGGTCCCGAGGTGGATGAACAGGGCTTCCTTGCCTCAAATACCTTTACTATTCAATGGAACCCGCCGCCTGCATCGGATATATCAGGCTATACCTGGAATTTGGAATATATTGGCCCCCCTGAACTGTTTGGGCAACTTTCCATTGCCGATTTTGAAACCAAACTCAGTGCATCCTATCCAGCCCTTGCAAGCCCCCTCCGATTCATGGGCAAGGAAACAAAGGCATCTTTTACCAACCAGGATAATGGGGTCTGGCGCTTTACCCTCTCTGTGGTTGATACGGTCGGGAATATCAGCCAGCCTTCTGTATATTATTTTAGAACAAATAAATATATACCCTATACAATCGTCCGCTATGTGGATGTTAAAAAGGATGAACAGGGCCGGCTCATAATAGGGCTCCTGGGCCGCGGCTATCTTGAGGGTGGAAAAATCACCTCCCTGTTCATAGACCGGGATGGAATACCCCCCTATGACCGGGAATACTCCCTTGAAAAAGGAAACTACCGTATCATTTCAGACCGGGAAATAAGGGAAATCACCGTCGAAGATCTGGATGCGGGCCAATACCGCATCGGACTCATGCATTCAGGCCGGGGCCTATACAGGACCGGTCCGATACTTCAGGTTGATGAAATGGGCACGGTTAAGTTTGGCGACTTTAGCCAGGTTTGGCAGCCCACCTGGTCGGTCTCTAAAAAGCGAACCTTTACCGTCAATGTGGCATTGCTCAGTGTATTTGCCATTGTATGCTTTGCACTATTAGGATTATTCATAGCAGTCCGGGGCATTGGCAGCGTTCTTACAGAAACGGCCATACTCAGGATGGATGCGGTTGCCCTCATTACAGGAGAGCCTATGACAGCAGAAAAACAAAAAGCGGTAACACGGATTAAACGGCGGGGTATGGGGCTTGGAATCAAGTTGGCCATATTCACCATTATCCTGGTCAGTATGGTTGTTATCATGGTTTCTATACCCCTTACCCTTATGATGACCCGTACCCAGGAAGCTACCCTGCTGCAAGGCCTGCGGGACCGTTCAAAGGTATTACTGGAAAGCCTTGCTTCTGGAGCCCGGGCTTACCTACCTGCCCAGAATGTACTTGAGTTAGGATTCCTGCCAGCCCAGACTGCGGCAGTCCCGGAAGCAACCTATGCCACCATTACCGGTTTCGGTTCCAAGGCGACCATCTTTTCTGACCATGTCTGGGCTACCAATGATCCGGATATCCTTACAAAGATTGATACACCCGAATTCCAACCGGGACTTTCCAGGCTCCAGGACCCGATAAGTCCCCGGATTGCCAGTATTTCCAAGGACTTAGATGACAGAGCCCGTGCAGAAGTAGGGGATATATCCAAAACCATAGCGGACCTAACCCGGGAAGCTCTGACATTGGCATTAAAAACCGACGCTGAAAGTGTACGGCGGCGGGATGACATTCAGCTCACCACCAGGAATCTGGAAGCCCAGCTCAACGAAAAATTAACCCAGCTTGCTTCAAATATAGGTTCCGAGCCAGAATTCCCGACTGACAGGTTACCCCCGCGGGGGCAATCATCAAAATACATCTTCTTTAAGCCGGTCTTGTACCGGCAAGGGGCCGATGATATCTACTTCCGAGGCCTCGTCCGGCTCGAAGTGACCATCGATTCAATTTATGCCCAGGTGGATGCGGGGCGGCGGGCGCTTATTCAAGTTACGGCCCTCATCGCGCTTATTGCACTTGTTATCGGAGTAATTGGTGCAATCCTCGTATCGGTCTATATAGTCAGCCCCATATTAAAGCTGGTGGAACATGTAAAAAAAATAAAGGATACGGAGGATAAATCTGAACTCGAAGAACATGAAATTTCGATAAAGTCGAAGGATGAGATCGCAGTACTGGGAGATACCATTAACGAAATGACCCATGGCCTTGTAAAGGCCGCTCTGGCATCAAAGGATTTAACCATTGGTAAGGAGGTCCAGAAAAAATTTATCCCCCTGGAAACAGACCCTCAGGGAAACAAACTGACCACGGGGCACCTTGATGCAAAAGCTGCGGAATTCTTTGGCTACTATGAAGGAGCCAAGGGTGTATCCGGTGATTACTTTGATTACATCAACCTGGATGACCGTTATTTTGCAATTATAAAATGTGACGTGGCAGGAAAGGGTGTGCCTGCGGCTCTTATCATGGTTCAGGTAGCCACCCTGTTCTTAAACAGCTTTAGAAATTGGAAGCCGACACCGGAGGGGCTTAACATTTCCCGGGTAGTCTATGAAATCAACGACCTCCTGGAAAAACTTAAATTTAAGGGACGCTTTGCCGCCTTTACCCTCTGCCTTTTCGATTCAAAGACCGGACTTGTTAGATTCTGCAATGCCGGTGACAATATTGTTCACTGGTTCGATGCCTCATCTGGCAGTCTACAGACCCTCACCCTTCCGCCATCCCCTGCAGCGGGGGTTCTGGATAATGACCTTATCGATATGAAAGGGGGCTACCAGATGCAGACCCTGCAGCTCGATCCGGGGGATGTTTTATTCCTTTACACTGACGGTATCGAGGAAGCTAAGCGGAGTTTCAGGGATAGTGCCTATCAGGTTATAACCTGTTCAGAGGGAGAAAATGGTGCAGTCCATGGGAACCATGTGGCTGGACAGAGCGATGAAGAGCTCGGGTATGATCGGGTCTCCGCAATTATCAATGCCGTTTTTAACCGTCAGCAATTTATTCTGGAAAAATATCATAACCCCGATTCTGAACAAAAGCTTGTATTCGATTTTACCAATTGTCAGGGTACCATTACGGAAGCGGTAATGGCATTGGTGTCGGTAGAAAAGATTTTCCGGCTCTATAAAGCCCCGGACGTAAAAGGAGACGAGCGGGTTCTGGTGGATAAAAAGGTTGATGAATTTCTAGCCGCCCATTTTAGACAATACGGATATTATGTGCAGCAAAAATTTGATAATCCTCAGCAAAAAGAGTATCTTTACTATATGGGTATTCGAGAAGATGAACAGTATGATGATTTAACTATTCTCGGAATAAGAAGAAAATAGGAGGTACCTGGCAATGTCATTTGGTGACAAAATGAAAGACTATTTTGAAAAAAGCATGAAAACTTCCCGGGAGCTTATGAGTAAAGCAGGCGCAAAGGTTCAGGACTTAGGAGAAAAGGGAGTTTTAAAGCTTGAAATTGCCCAGCTTCAGGGGCAGGCACAGAAATTGCTCGCCAATTTAGGGACTGAAGTGTATACCGCATTCACAGAAAGAGGGAGCGATATCATATCAGCACAGGATACAGAGATTGCCTCTCTTGTAAACCAAATAACCGAGATTAAAAAACAAATAGAAAAGCGAGAAAATGAGTTAAAAAGTTAAAAAAATACTTGCACAAATTGTAATATGGTGCTATTATCTTTTTCACGCTCCACGCAATGCTGTGGTGCTTGCATCTGATCTGTTGCGTTGCCAATCTTTCTGATGGTAATTTTCAACTGCAGAGCGTTATTACCCTGTTGCATTCAGCATCTTGCTAAGGTGTTGATTCTTTTGTTTTCGCCTGGTGCTTAGGCTGCCAGAGAAAAAAAAGAAAAAAGAAGCAGCGAGGTGCTTGACAAGGAAAAGCGAGTTGTGATAGATTCGCGCCTGTCGCCGCGAGGCAGACGGGAAGCTGGCACGGAAGTTGCTAGCGAATAGAGAGCGGAAATGCAGCAAAGATGCTGCA
>JAAYUZ010000031.1 GCA_012517385.1 Treponema sp.
GGCCTCGTGCAGGGCCTGGGCGCAGAGGCAGTCTTTGCAGCCACCGGGTATAAGAAATGGAACCTGCCCACCATGCTCGCGGCGGCCCTCCTTTCATCAATCTTTTCGTATATTCTCGACTTCTTTTACAGCCAGTACTGGACCCTCCAGGCCTGGGTATGGCCCATCCAGATTGTGTCCGTCTCTGTGGGCGGACTCTTCTGGGCGGGATGGCTGGCATACCGCATCGGCCGCGGAATAATCCGCACCGGGGTGACATCCAATCTGCGCTGTGCTGACGACCTGGTCCTGGATGAACAGGCCGACGAACAGGCTTAAATCCTGTCATGGCTATAATATGGAAATAATCCGACTGGAGGGCCTTACATTCCGGTTCCCCGGCAGGGCAAAGCCCCTGTTCAGCAACCTTAACCTGGTCATACACCGGGGGGATCGGGTGCTTCTGCATGGGCCTTCCGGGAGCGGTAAATCGACCCTTCTTGCGATTCTTGCGGGCCTCGTACCGGACCATGTGGGTGGAGAGCTCACGGGCAGCATCAGGCGCTCCTACTCCCGCAAGGCTCTGGTCCTGCAGAATCCCGAAGCCCAGGTCATCACGCCTACGGTGGAGGAGGAACTGGCCTTTCCGCTGGAAAACCGTGCTACACCGGTGGATGAGATGGACCGGCGGATCAGTGCCATGCTGGAGCGGTTCGGCATGGGCGCGTTCCGTTACCGGAACCCTCTGGAACTTTCCGGCGGCGAATGTCAGCGTCTGTCTTTGGCTGCGGGGCTCATCCAGGAGCCGGATATCCTCTTTCTTGATGAACCCACTTCCTTTTTAGATGAGGACCGCTCCAAAGAGCTGTTCCGTGACCTGGCGGGACTGCCACCAGAGGTGACGGTAGTTCTCGTGGAACACCGGCTTGAACTGGTGGAACAGTTCTGTACCCGATGGATTAAGATTGATGCAGGGGGCCTTGCGGAACAGGCTTCCTGGGAAGCGGTGCTGGCCTGCACGCCAAGTCTGGAAGTTCCCGAAAACGGTTTTACTGCAGCGGGAACAAATCCACAGGCGGCCATAGCAACAGCCTCAGGCCCTGCCGCAGGGAACACTCCGCCGCTCCTCGAAGTCCGCGGGCTCAGCCACCGGTACGGACCAGCGGGGACCGAACCGGTTCTCAGAAACATCTCCTTCACCCTGGAATCTGGCACCATGACCGCCATCATGGGAGCAAGCGGCAGCGGCAAGACGACCCTGTTAAAAAAAATAACCCGCCTCCTTCCGGTGGAACCGAACACCATATTCTTTAACGGCGTGGATATCAGTACTATTGAAAAGGGAGCCTATTACCAGAACATCGCCTATATCCCCCAAAACCCGGAACATCTTTTTCTGGAGGACACGGTGGAGGCGGAACTGACCTTTAATGCGGAAAACAAAGACGCTGCTCTGGACCTGGCGCGCCGGTTTGGGCTCCTGCATCGGCTGAAGTCCCATCCTTTTAAATTGAGCGAAGGAGAAAAGCGGCGCCTTACCCTCTGTATCGCCCTGAGCATGGGACGGAAGCTCATCATTATGGATGAACCTACCTACGGCCTTGACCGGGAATCCCGGCAGCGTCTTGTAGAATACCTGTCGCTTCCGGAACTGCAAGGGGTAAGCGTTCTTATCGTAAGCCATGACAGCCCCTTCATCCATACCCTGTTTCACAGGGTGACCCTGTTTCACAGGGTGACCCAGTTTCAGGGGGAAACTTTGTTCCACAGAGCGGCTTCGTTCCAGAGGGCTGCACTATCCCAGGGGGCAGCCTTGTCCCAGGGGGCGGCCTTGTTGCAGAGGGTGGCACTTTTTCACAAGCCAGGGATGCCCCAGGCTGTTGCTGACAGCGGAGAGCCCCATCCGCGGGCCGATAGTACCAGCGGCGGACCGCGGTCTTGCCGGGCCCTGCGTCTTAAGGACGGAGCGCTAGAGGAGCTGAGTTTATGAAGTCTATACAGCGAACCTGGAAGCCCAATCCGCTGGCCCTGTTCCTGGCCCAGCTATTTCTGATGCTGCCGGTCCTGTTTGCCATGGACAAGCTTACCCCCCTTATCTATCTTGTCCTGGGAACTATGAATCTTTTTGCGGTGGCGGAACTTTCGCCCCGGAGGTTCATCCACCTGGTGCTGCCCCTTTCTACCCTTTCCTTCGGACTCTTCTTTATGAACCTCTGCTTCCCCGCAGCGGGGGTAAACGGCCTGGACCGGGCTGTTTCGGTGTTTCTCCGGAGTTTTACCTTGATAAGCCTTTCCTCGGGTTACATTCTGGCTGTCAGTCCCTATGACATTATCCGTGCCCTGATGCAGAACTGGCACCTCGATTACCGGCTTGGGTTCTCCCTCTTTGCGGGCTGGAATACGATTCCGCTTTTGAAACGGGACATAGAAATTGCCCAGATGGCCCAGGATATTCGCAGTGCGGGAGTTCGGGGTAGTAGGAAAAGTGGGGCTGGTATTGAAACAAACAGCAGAAAGGCTGGGAGACGAAAACCCTCGATTATCAGGCTCCCGGTTACGATCCTTTCAGGGGCAATTCTCCATGGGGAGCGGATAAGCCTGTCTATGGCCGGCCGGGGGTTGGAGGAAGCAAGGGAGCGGACCTTTATACGTAGAATCTATTGGACAGGCCGGGACAGCCTCTATTGCGCCGGCATGGGACTGGCAACCCTCCAGATGTGGTGGGCGCTTATCCAGCGTGGAAGCTTTATTTTTGAATTGGGTTAGGGCAGATTTATCCCGCAATAATTGCGAAGGCCTTTTCCTTTTCAGCGGGAAGTACATTGGTGGGCATCTTATCGGTGCCCAGACTGGAGGCGATCATATATAAGGCACAGTGCAGGTTGTTGCCTCGGCAATAGCTGTTCTTTACGGACTCCGCATCTGCACCCATGTTTTCGCTTTTGTTGTTAAAGAAGGGACATTGGCTTGAAAATTCGCATTCGCTCATTGCATTTGTTCCTTATTTTTATACAGCCCCTGCAAGGGACCATTAACTTATAGGAGGAGTATATATGAAAATTGATGTTGATGCTATCCCCTCGGCCATGGCCATTCAGTGCCTGCCTATGGGCCTTGGAACCAAGGAAGAAACCTATGCGGTGGTGGACAGTGTAATTGCCCTTATCCAGGAATCGGGGCTGTCCTACGAAGTGGGTCCCTTTGAAACCGTGGTAGAGGGTCCACTCCCCCAGCTGCTTGACCTGGCCGGCCGTATGCACCGACGTATGCTCGAGTCGGGCATCTCTACCGCTGCAAGTTATATCAAACTCTGGAGCGGCACCAACATGGGCAGCACCGAAGAAAAGGTTGGGAAGTACAGGAAATAAAAAAAGGGGATGCTAGCTTAACTAGCATCCCCCAAGCCTTATGAGTAGCAGGCCTCGACTAACAGGATTACCAGCGTCCGCCCCGGCCACCGCGGGCACCAGGACCGCCAAACTGGCCTGCTCCGTTCATGCCCATGGGTCCCATGGCACCCATAGCGCCAAAGCCCCGGCCAAAGCTATTGGAAAGATCATAGTCCTTCCCGTTAAAGGTCAGCTTGGTGACCCGAAGATGCTGATACTCGGGAGCCTGGGGCAGCGCAAAGGCATAACCTTCCAATTTTACCGATGCGCCTTCTTTAAGGCCATCGATAAATCCGATGAGCCGGTTGAGCCCGCCCACATAGTAGGTTTTGCCACCGCTCTGAACGGCGATAAAGCCATTTACCAGGGCCAGTTTGCCTTCGACCTTAACAGTCTGAAGGTTCTGGGTCTGGACAGCCGCAGCAGCGCCAGGACCAAAGGCCTGGGCAGAAAGGGAACCGGCAGCGATAAGGCCGGCAGCAACAATAATCAGGATGCGTTTCATAGCATACTCCTTGCATTATACTATGGAGCTCTTGTAAGCTCCTTGGTTTTGCTTACCGCACCTTCTGTGCCGGTAAGCCTGTTCGGTCAACGGCCGACATCTATATAATAGCAATAAGCGTGCCAAGTCACCTTAACTTACTATTTTTATTTTTTAACAGCAGAGGCTTTTCAAAACTCAGGGAGTTTTGAAAGAGTGACCTTAGATGTACCTACAGTATTTTTGCTATTCTTTACTATATAAATAATTGCAAGAGGTTGCTGCACACGCCTCACTCACAACACACTCACCTAAAAACAACCTTAAAAAACACAAGGGGAAAAAGCGCTCACCCCACTGCAAAACAACCGCCCCCACCGGGAATAATTTTCCCAATATTCCAGCGAACAGGAATTTTTTTCCCTCCAGTACCATTATTACCGTTCCTGACCCAGCAACCCCACCACACAAGAAGGGATTTTTATTCTAGGGCCTCCAAAATTGTGTTACAATAGCATGAGGAGGACATCCATGAGTCTGGATCCAAAGGTTGAACAACAGATTAATTCAGTATTTGAAAAAGCCCTGGCTGCGGGCCGGCGCACCCTCTACGAATTCGAAGTATACGCAATTTTGCAGGCCCTGGGACTTACAGTCCCCCAGTACATCTTTATCAGAGACCCGAAACAGCTCACCGAAGACCAGCTCAGCCCCTTTCTCCCCCGGGCGGTTTTAAAGATTGTTTCCGCCGACATTGCCCATAAATCCAAGCTGGGGGGAGTAAAAATTATCGACGTGGAGGACCCCCTCTATGTCCGCTTTGTCATGGAGGTGATGCGGCAGGAAGTGTGTTCCCATTTTTCTGAGACCGAACAGCCCCGTATCGATGGATTTCTCCTGGCCCAGCTGGTGCCCTTTTCCCAGGCCCTGGGGAACGAGGTGCTGATCGGTATCAAGGAAGATATTGCCTTTGGTCCCACGGTAACCCTGACAAAGGGGGGAGACGATGCGGAATTCTTTGCAAAATACTATGACCCGCCAAACCTTGCCCTGGCACCCCTTACACGGGAAGAGGCCTATCGGGTCACCCATAACCTTAAAATCCGCCATAAGTTTGCCCTGGAGCTTCAGGAAGACTATTGCAACAAAATGGGGGAAGCCCTCTATGCCATATCCCAACTGGCCTATGAATACTCCTTTAGCCGGGACCCTAAACCAGCCTTTCACCTTCTCCAGATGGATGTAAACCCCTTCGTCTTTTCAAAGGCCACAGGTCACCCCTTTATCGCAGTCGACGGATTTGCCCAGTTCATGCCCTCCGATGAACGGGATATACACAGCACCTGGAAGGACCCCAGTTCATTAAGAGCCTTTTTTGAACCCTCAGGCATCGCCGTAGCCGGGGTTTCTTCGGATGCCACAAAATACAACATGGCCCGGATTATCGTGGGCCTCCTCACCGAGCTTGGACGTGAAGACCTATACTGCCTGAACCCGAAAGGCGGCAGCACCGAAATTGCAGGAAAAACATTCCCCCTCTACCCGACCATTCAGGACATTCCAGTAAAATGCTCCCTCTATGTCTTTGCGGCTCCTGCACAGCGGACCGTAGAATTCCTCGAAACCGTTCCGGACGGAGCCGCGGTTATCCTTATATCAGGTATTCCGACGGAAATCCATTTCAACGATTTTGCCGCCATTGTTGCAAAACACAGCCAGAGGGGCCTGCGAATCATCGGCCCTAACTGCATGGGCGTATTCTTTGCCCCGGATAAAAAACGCAAGGGGGTAAATACCCTCTTTCTGGGAGATGAACGGCTCCCCATCCGATGGACCGAATACTCCAATGTGGCCCTCTTTACCCAGTCAGGAGCCATGGGCATCACAGCTGTGGAACGGGCCCCCTATTGGCCCATCTATCGCACCATCGTATCCTTCGGAAATAAGGTTGATGTAAATGTCCCCGATCTGGTGAGTTACTTCAGCAAGGAAGAACACATAGCCGTCATGGCCATGTACGTTGAGGGGCTTGGGCCCGGAGAAGGCAGAGCCTTTTTTGAAACAGCCCGAAACAGTGCCAAACCACTCATCGTCTATAAGGCCGGCAGGACCGAGGCTGGAGCAAAGGCAGCAGCGAGTCACACCGCAAGCATGTCCGGGGATTACGAGATATTCCAGGCCGCCTGCATGCAGGCGGGTATCCTATTAATTGATGAATTACCAGACTTTTACAATGCCGTTAAGGCCTTTTCCATGCTGGACCGGTGGCGGCCCCGGGGCCTGCGGGTCGGTGGTGTGGTCAATGCCGGCCTGGACGCAACGATGGGCGCGGACCTGCTTGGCAGCCTGAAACCCGCACTATACAGGGCAGAAACCAATGAGGCTCTGGAAAAATTGAACGAACATGGCCTCCTGAATGTGGGAGCCTCTTTCCTGGATGTAACACCGATGACAGGGGACCGGCTCTTCGCCGATATAGTGGATACCATGCTGACGGACCCCCAGGTAGACTGTGCCTTTGTCGCCATCGTCCCCCATGTGGAGACCTTAAAAACCACTGAGGACATTTGCAGGGAGGCGGATGCCCTGGGCCCTCTATTGGTTCAAGTGGCGGCTAAACACAAAAAGCCCCTGGTGCTTTCGGTAAATGCGGGTTCCCGCTACCAGGGCCTCGTCCGTGTGCTGGAAGAAGGGGGTCTCCCGGTATACCAGGATATCCGTTCCGCCATGCGTGCCCTGGACACATTCTGTTCCTATTGGGTCAATAAAACTGAGTGAGATTTTTGCAAAAACCTCTAAGGTGGCTCTTTCAAAACTCCCTGAGTTTTAAAAGAGCCTTAATTATAAATAAAATATGCTCTATATATCTTGCTTTTTATTCTATGTCATACTAAAAAACTCATGTTACTGGAAAAAACAGTAACAAGGAGGATTTTATGAATAGAAAATTATTCATTCTCTCGAGCCTCATGCTCGTACTCGTCGGGTTCCTGTTTGCCCAGGATCTTAAAATCGACTATCAGGTAAATGTAGCCGCCGATGATCCGGCGAACTACTTTACCTTCACCGGTCCCATCCGCTACATGGCTGCGGAAAAGGACACCCTGGATGCCACCACCGGGGCTTCCAAACTCGGTTCTACCCATATTTTCATGCCCTACCTCTATGATGTAAAGGGCAAGGCTGTTCTGCCCACAGGACTTCGGGGACTCTTCCTCTTTGCAGTAGCTCCAAAGGATCAGCGGATTATTGATAATCTTACGGTAAGCAAAGCTTCAAACGGTGTTATCACAGTACAGTACGTCCACCGGGGCACCGCATATAAGCTCGTGACCGATAAAAACGGCAAGTTCACCTTCCCCAAGGGAGACTTTGTACGCCGTACCATCGGTTTTATCCAGGGAAGCAATCCTCAGGTTATTCATACGGACTTCTCCGCCGATGGAACTGCGGCCAAGGTTAACTGGGCAAAGGTGTGGGATGCCAACATTGCGGGCGGCAAGAAAATTAAAGCCGGTGTAGCGACAAAAACCGGAGAGATTACCGACGACAATGGAGTCGCCGATGCCATGTACAGCTGGAACGGCGAATTACAGGTTACCTTTGATAAAAACATTCTTAAAATCGCTGGTGGTCTGACCGCCGTAAAGCGATAATAAGAACATTTAGCAGAGTCATATTAGAAAAGGGCTGTCCTCCTGCGGACAGCCCTTTTTTATATTTACAGTTTGTCCGTATCAATCCGAATAAACTTACCACCCTTCGTGCCAAGATAGATGGTCCCGTCAACAAATAAGGGGCGGGCACTCACCATATCAGGAAGGGGACTGCGTTTCAGGATAGTGCCAGTGGCAGCATCGGCAACAACAAGGCTGGGCCCGCTCCCGCCCCAGTACAGCCGGCCCTTAGAAAGAAGTGGCGGTGATTGGACATCCGGAATAGGTTTTCCAATGACACTGCCGTTATGTACCGAAAGGCTTACCAGCGTTTTATCCTGGAGCCAGAGGTAGATCCGGTCACCATCAAGTTCCGGTTCGGAACCGATGCCCTGTTCCAGCTGAATATCCCAGAGCATCCTATAGGCGGCCACATCGATTGCAAGCAGCCGGCCCCCCTTTGTGGCAATATAAGCCCGGTTATCCTTTACCCGGGGAGTAAGTACATCGGCCTTTAGATCCAGGGCAATTTCGTCACTGATCCGTCCTGACTTTATATCGATAAAGACCAGTCGGCCCTGCCCGCTTACCGCAAGGAGCTGGGAGTCGGCCAATACCAATGGTGCAATGACACCCCCCAGAACCGGAATTTCCGCCATGACTTCCGCATTTTCCTGCCTGAGGATCGTCACACCCCGGGGAGTTGCCAGGGCTATGCCATTGGGGATCGGTACCGGTTTTGCCTGGGGCAGGGCCTGCCAGGAATTAAAGCTATAGGTTCCCTTTACGGTTCCTTTTTTTGCTTCTACCAGTTTGAGATTTTGTGACTCCACCAGGGCAACCGAAGCATCAAGGGCGGTGAAAGTTACCAGCGCTGGCTGACTCCAAAGCAGCGTACCCCCCTGATCGATGCCATAGAGGTTTCCCTTCGAATCGAGGAGCAGGATTGTATCTCCGCTGCGGCTTATCATGCCGGTAAGAGTTGTAGAAGAAAGAGGAACCGCATACACCAAACCCGGAAAATTTTGCGGCTGTACACTGGTTTTCGTATCTCCCTTTGCACCGGTATTTCCCTTTGGTATAAAATACCGCTCAGGCAGGCCCGCAGGCAGGACTGAAGTATTCCCGCCGGGCTCTCTCATCCTATCGAGCACATCAAGCAGGAACCGGGACTGTTCAGAAAGCAGCAGGGCCGGCAGGGTCCGGGATAGTTTTGCAAAGGATCTTTCAATCTCTGAATCGGGAATGGCCAGTACCGCCACAGGATCCTGTACTGCTTCAAAGTCGGTTCCCCGGGCCTGGAATTCCTCGGCCTGCCGAACTAAAGCCCCGTATGCAGATTCGGCGTTATTCAGCAGGGCTTCATCTTCAGCCATGCCACTTGAGGTTTCACGTCCACCGACGGTAATTTCCTGTCCTGGTCCTGCTTTAGGGGCCAGAGCGATGGCGGTCGATACCACCGCCCCCGCTAAAGGATTCGCCTGACGTCCATCAATCAAACTGCTTAACAGTTTACCCTTTGGCAGGACCGCAACGGCCCCCTCCCGAACCGCCACAAGGGTGCGCTCCGTGCGGGTTATCGTTCCATTTTTCCGGATCGGCTCTTCGTAGCTCACCACAAACTGGGTACCCCGGACCCCCGCTGCGGAATTGGGGGTCAGCACCAGGAATTCATCCCTGGATGCAAGTTTTTTAACCTTGGCAGCCACGGTTCCCGCCAGTAAGCTCAGGTCTGCCACATCCCGATCCGCATGATCAATGGCCCGGGAAATAAGGACCGAAAGGCTTACCGTAGTTCGAGGAAAGAGCCTGAGGGTGGCAAAGGAGCCATAGGCAATTTCTGCGGAACCGTCATTGCCGGTACTGATGATGTCCCCCGCTTCCAGCAGGAGTCCTTCGGCTGCACTAAGGGCTTTGCCACTGCGCTGGATGCTGACCGAACCCTGCAAAAACACCAGCACCGGCTGTATCGAAGCCGGAGTTTCGGCATCTGTCTGGGCCTCCGACGTTTCTTCGGAGCTGATTAGTTGAGAAAAGTCCTGGTCTGTCTGCGGCGCGTTGGAATTTTTCTTGCCAGATGGACAGCCCATAAAGAGTACAAAGGCAGAACATAGCACAAAGGATGTAACAAAGAGGCGTATTAATCTGTTCATACTGGTAAAGGTAGCACAAAAGGCAGTATATTTACAGAAGGATACAATTCTGGAGGCAGTATATGAAACTTTACAGCCGGGGACAGCTTATATTTTATTCCCTTTTAAGTGCACTTATAGTAGCTCTTTTTGCCATTGGATTGGGTTTTATTAAAATAGATGCTGGGGCTGTATCCACAAACAATCAGATAAAGAATACAGCCGCAATGGATCAGACCTCCCCTGCCCTGCAGTTGCAACAATCCGCTACTGCTGTAGCAGCAAAAACCGTGGCAGATATTACCCCCTACACCCAGGATGAGCTGGAAAATATCGATGTATACGAGCGGCTCAATGAAGCGGTGGTGAACATCACCACCGAAACGGTGGCGATTAACTGGTTCCTGGAGCCAGTACCCCAGGATGGGGGTTCAGGTTCGGGCTCTATCATAGATACCCGGGGCTATGTGCTCACCAATAACCATGTAATTGAAAATGCCTACAAGATTTTCATCAACCTGGCCGACGGGAGCCAGTTTGAAGGCAAGGTTATCGGCACAGACCCGGAGAATGATATTGCGGTCCTGAAGTTTGATCCCCCCAAGGGAATGCAGCTAAAAACAGTACCCTTCGGTGATTCGGCCTCATTAAAGGTGGGCCAGAAGGTACTGGCCATTGGTAACCCCTTTGCACTGGAACGGACCCTTACGGTCGGTATCGTCTCCGGCCTGGGACGGCCGATTCAGACCTCCAGCAATACCATCATCCGAGACATGATACAGACCGATGCTTCTATCAACCCAGGCAATTCCGGCGGCCCCCTCCTGGATTCCCAGGGCCGTATGATCGGCATGAATACCATGATCTATTCACCTTCCGGCGGTTCAGTGGGCATTGGATTTGCTGTCCCGGTGAACACGGCAAAACGGGTTGTGGCCGAGCTCATCCAGTACGGTAAGGTCCGGAGGGGTTGGATTGATGCAACGGTGGTGCAGCTCTTCCCCGCCCTGGTCAACTATGCAAAACTGCCCGTTTCTTCGGGCCTCCTGGTCTCCCAGACCAAGAAGGGCGGCTTTGCCGAACGGGCGGGGATTCGCCAGGGCAGTGAACCGGTACGTTACGGCAACAGTGTCATTTACCTCGGCGGCGATATCATCACCATGGTGGATGGAATAAAGATTACCCGTCTGGCAGACCTCTACTCCGCTCTGGAGGACAACAAGCCCGGAGATAAGGTGGCTGTCGAAATTAACCGTAACGGGAAAACCATCAGCCTTACGGTGACCCTGGCTGACCGGGAACAGGTCCTGGCTAAATAATACATAGCTCCGATGGGGGCCTGACCCTTAAGCCTCCCGCCACTATGCATCTGGCTTCAGGCTTGGGGCCCCTTATTGGCGGGCTTCTCCGTACCCCAGACCCGTCTCTCATCGGTGAGGTTCTAATTACTGCAGTTCTTATTGTTGTGGTACATCAGCGCCATTTATAAAGGTGGTGCTGTTAGTGGCCTCTTCTTTTAACAGCTGTTCCAGAACGTCCCTCGCACGGCCGCTGAGCCCCCGAACGACCCGGATCCCAAAGGAGGCCATCTGACGCACCGCCCCTTCGCCGATATTCTGGGCCAGGAGCAGGCCTACCTGTCTTTTTGCCAGTTCGCTGGCCACAGCGCTTTTGCAGCCCCCCGGACCGGAAAATATAAGCTGTTTCTCCGCCAGTACCCGGCCCTGTTCCACGGTGAAAATAATAAAGATCTGGGCGTGTCCGAAATGAGGTAAGAGAAAGCCCCCAGAGTCAATAGGGACCGCGATGTTCATGGTGGGCTCTTCCGTGTTCTGCAACACCGTATTGCCCCCCTCTACCCGCAGGACCTTCCCGTTCACCAGCGCATCGGCCACCTTTTTTCTGGCGCTTTCTACAATACGGCCAAAGGTCTGCCGGGAAATACCCATCCGCAGGGCCGCCGCTTCCTGGTACAACCCCTCATAGTCCGCAAGTCTCAGGGCTTCGAATTCATCGAGGGAAAGGACCACATCGTCCAGATCCTGCATGGAACAGGAACCGGCGGGGCAAAACACATCAAAGGCTGGGACGGTACGGATTCGCCGGTCTATAGTCGGTCGGGGCATAATACTCCACTTAAGTTAAGATTTCAGGGCACCCAGGGCTTTGCCCACCTTGGTAAAGGCCGCCACACAACGGTCGACCATTTCATCCGTATGGGCCGCAGAAAGCTGGACCCGGATCCGGGCGAGCCCCTTGGGCACCACGGGGTAGCTGAAAGCAATAACATAAATCCCCTCATCGAGCAAGGCCTGGGCCATCTGGACCGCCAGTTTTTCATCCCCCAGCATGATGGGCACTATGGGGTGATGGCCATGCCGAATGGTAAATCCCGCCTCTTCCATGGCTTTGCGGAACCGCATCGTATTCCGGGCAAGCTGATTTCGCAAATTCTGCGCATTGGAAGCGATCCGCAGGGCTTCCCGGGTTGCCCCTACGATGGCCGGTGCCAGGGTATTGCTGAAAAGGTATGGCCTTGCCTTCTGCCTGAGCCATTGAATCAGTTCCTTACGGCCGGAAACACAACCCCCGGAAGCACCACCCAGGGCTTTTCCGAAGGTGGTTGTAATCAGGTCTACCCGATCCTGCACATCCCAGTGTTCAGGGGTTCCCCTGCCGTTGGGTCCGATAAATCCGGTAGCATGGCTGTCGTCCACCAGCACCAGGGCATCGTACTTTTCTGCCAGGTCGCAGATGGTTTTAAGATCCGCAATGTCACCATCCATAGAAAAGACCCCGTCGGTTGCGATTAACCGGTATTTGGCGTCGGATGCCTCCTGGAGCTTCTGTTCCAGATCGGCCATGTCCAGGTGCTTATAGATAAGCCGCCGGGCCTTACAGAGCCGAACTCCATCGATAATGGAAGCATGATTCAGCGCATCGGTAAGAATGGCTGAATCCGCATCCAGGAGGGCTTCGAATACACCCCCGTTGGCATCAAAACAGGAAGACAGGAGTATCGTGTCCTCGGTGCCCAGAAAGGCCGACAGTTCCTCTTCCAGGAGCCGGTGCTGTTCCTGGGTTCCGCAGATAAAACGGACCGAAGAAAGGCCGTAGCCCCATTCATTCATGGCCTTGCAGGCTGCCTGAATCAGTTCCGGCCGGTTCGCGAGCCCCAGATAATTGTTGGCGCAGAAATTTAAGGCCCGGATTGTTTTTCCATCGGGCAGCCTGGCGGTAATCTCGGGCCCCTGGGCGCCCTGCAAAACCCGTTCTATTTTATAAAGCCCCTGTTCTTCCAGTTCCGTAAGCCGCTGCTGCAAATCCGCTTTTAGTCGATCGTACATAGCCTCATCTCCTGTTAATGAATGATTCCAATTCCAAAACTGCCAAAGGCACCGCTCTTTTCCGAAATATACCAGAGCCCCCCTGCCAGGTGGAATACAAACACCGAAGGCCTGGGGAACCAGTGCAGTTCCGCCGCCGCAAAAAGGGGCCCAGCCTGCCAGGAAGCCTCTCTCCCGTCCTGATTCTGCCAGAGCAGCTTAGCCGAAAGGCCCCCCGTAATGGTGGTGCCGGTCCCGATAAGCCCCGCACCAAGTTCCAGATCGGGAATTGGACCGGAGCTCAGGGTATGGGTATCCATGGGCCAGAGCAAAGCGGGGCTTACACCTACACCAACATGGGCTCCCAGCGGCATAAGGAAAGAAAGGCCCAGTCGGGGGCCGCCCTGGGAGCCGGACCAGCTTATAACACTGGGGTCGGTCCGGGAAGCAATTTCTGCCAGGGTCCACGAAAGGTCGAGCCCTGCAGAAAGGGGAAAGCGGTGAGACCCCTTGAGCCAGGTTTTGCGGAGGGTAAAGGAGGCCTGATTTGCCGCAGGGTCCCGGCTCGCATCAAATTCACCGGAAACTGCACATTCCCAGGTATCCGCCGGTGCAAACCTTAGACCAAGAGAAAAGGGCACAGAGGTGAAGGGTTCCTGGGCCCCATAGGGGAAGCCAAAGGCCAAGCGCGAATCCATCTGAAAAGAAGCGGGAGCCAGGGTTTCCGGGATGGGAAGATACAAAAGACCGGCCCCGCCGCTGCCGACACTCCAGGGTCGTATGACCAGGGAAGAATCTATATTGATGGATGTCCGTTCATCAATCTGAACTGGTTCCTGAGCATTATAGGGCACCGAGGTGGTGCTGAGCACTACCGTATAGACCCCATCGCTGAGGATAGTTCCCGATCTATCTCTGCCGTTCCAGGTCCACCGCTGATTCCTCTCGGTAAAGGGTTCGAACCGATGCTCATACACGAGACTGTTGTTGGAATCATAGATGCTTATGTGCCCCGTCCCTTTCGCAGTCACCGAAAAGCTAAAATCGGTGCTTCCCAGCAACCCAGGATTATAAGGATTAAACCGCTGCCGTTCAGAACGGAAACCACTGACCCGGAACTGGGCGGGCTCCAGGAGGATTGTGAGTATCTGGGTCAGGTCCTGAAATACCATCACCACTTTTTCGACCGGTTCCCAGCCAAAGGCTTCCACCCTGATACGATGGAGGCCGACGGGCAATTTCTGATAAAAAACAGAGGTTTGTTTATCATCAATATACAGGTCCGCATACAAGGGCAGAATATCCGAACCAGGGGCTCCGGGAGCCCGTTCCACATTGATAACCAGCTGCCCCGTAGCGAGGGCGAGCACCAGGGTAAGGTCCAGATGTTTTCCCTCAGCAAGGGTTACGAGGACACTACGATTTTCATAGCCCTCTTTCGCCAGCATCAGCTGGTACTTACCCGGCGGCAGGCTTGGCAATGAAAGGGGGGTAATCCCCCGCTGTATTCCATCAATATACACCAGGGCTCCTCTGGGAACACTGTAGACCGAAAGCCCCGCCCCGTCGGTTTCGATGTAGGCATCCTGTACCGGCTCTTTTGCACTGAGGGTTTGGGAAAAAATCCCAAACAAAACCATACCGATAAGCCAAAATTTTTTATCATTCATAATTGTATTATAGCCTAAAAGGCGCGTTTTGACATAAAAAAAGGGCTGTCCAGCGGATAAGCGGACAGCCCGATTCGACTTACTTAGCGCTACACTCTTTTATGCTCCTGCACCGGTTATGGGTACACCAATGGAAAAATCGGTCTGAACTGTGACAGCCCGGGCACCCAGGGCACCGTCGAGCATGAAGAGGCCAGGACCTGATTCGCCGGCCAGCTTTAGACGCTGCAGTATCTCGGTGTCATTCTTTTCTTCTTCGATCTGTTCGGTGATATACCACTGAACAAAGGTAAAGGTGGCATGGTCCTGCTCTTTCTGGGCCTGGTTGGCAATTTCGTTTATCGATTTGGTGATAAACTTCTCGTGTTCCAGGGTTTTTTCGAACATTTCCCGTACCGTGGCAAAGGTCTTGGGCGGCTCCTTTATTCCCTGAAGCTGTATCTCCGCTCCCTGGTCTAACAGGTAATTATAGAATTTCATGGCATGCAGCATCTCTTCGTGGTACTGCACCATGAACCATTTTGCAAAACCATTCAAACCCTTGCTGGAACAATCGGCCGACATGGCCATATAGAGGTAGGCCGAGTACATTTCGTTGTTGATCTGTTTATTAATGGTTTCTGCCATTGCTTTACTAATCATACACTACTCCTTTATGCATCGTATTGTGCAAGCTATCAGGTTACCAACCTGATATACCTTAAATATAGTGATAAATTAGTTAAATGCAAACTAATAATGTTTACTATTTTAATAATGTTCCCTGTTCCTGGGAAAAACTGTAAAACCGTTCACCGGAAAAGATAATATGGTCCAATAGATTAATGCCAACCAGATCTGCCGTAGCCTTAAGGCGCCGTGTAATATCCACATCCTCCGGGGATGGCAAAACCTGCCCCGAAGGATGATTATGGGCTAAGATAACCGCACAGGCCCTGTCCATGAGGGGATCCGAAAAGACCTCCCGGGGATGAATAAGGGTGCGGTTTACGAGGCCGATGGTGATAATCCTGCTCGCAAGTACCTCATGGGCCCCATTCAGGGAGATACAGATAAAGTGTTCCTGTTTCCGGTCCGCATAGTGACGGAGCAGTTTGTAGGCATCCTCCGGCTGGCTGATACGGATACCGACGGGCCCCCAATGGCGCCTTCCGAATTCGAGCATGGCCAGCACGAGGCAGGCCTTGGAAAAGCCAAGGCCGCGGATGCCCAAGATATCCTTCATCCCAGGCAATTCCTTTGCAGTATCCAACAATTCGAGCAGTTCATCCGCCAGCGTGTATACACTTTTTCCGCGGATTCCAGCGCTCAGGAGTATCGCAAGCAGCTCCCTGTCAGACAGGGACTGGGGCCCCAATACTGAAAGTCGTTCCCGGGGCCGTGCTTCCTTCGGTAATTCCAGAGGGCTGTAAGCCTGGCTTTTTATCAGCTCTTCATAACAACATTGCGCATCCATACCTATAGTACACCTGATGTTGCATAGACACTTTAATAGACCTATAAAATGGTCGATATAGAGCTTATGAAACACCCGTTGCACAGGGCGCTTCCCTTTGGCGCTTTGATTTTAAGTATTATTCTAGGCTCCTGTACCAGTATTTCCGCATCCCGGCCGGCAAGCGTTCCCGAGAAGCCCGCCCCACAGCCCCCGCCTCCATTGCCAACCCAGATTATGAGCCAGGGCAAGGTACCGGTTTCCGAATTGTCCCGCTTCTTAAAAAAGAACAATCCCGCCCTTTCTGAAGAGCAGGTCATATTGATGGCAGGGCTTTACCATGATGAGGCTGCCAGTGAAGGGGTAAATGCGGACATTGCCTTTGTGCAGATGTGTCTAGAAACCAGCTTTCTCAGGTTTGGCGGCCTGGTTACTCCGGACATGCATAATTACTGCGGGTTAGGTTCAATAGGACCAGAGAAACCCGGTGAACGGTTTCCTACGGCCCAATTGGGAGTCAGAGCCCATATTCAGCATCTTAAGGCCTATGCATACACAGAAACACTCCGTCTGGGCCTTGTGGACCCCCGTTTTAAGTACGTTAAACGGGGCAGCGCCCCAACAATTTATGACCTGGCGGGCCGCTGGGCCAGTGACCGGGAATACGGTAAAAAGCTCGAAGGACTGCTTGTAAGGCTCTATCAATCTGCCTTTGGAACCGCCCCTTTAGCAACAGCTACCCAGAGTCCCCGCTGAAACCGTTGTACCAGCAGGGGAATATAGGGATGTTCATTCGTAATACGACCTGCTATAGCTGTTTTAATCTCAGGATTCTGCAACACATAGGCTAAGGGCAGGGCATAAGAATCAGAGACCGGCATTCCATACAACGAAAAGGCTTTTGCCAGGGCCGAAGCAATATCTTTTTGTCCCGTTACAAATAGTTCTATGAAGGGGGACGTAATCAGTATGGGCTCTCCATTGACCTTGCTGGTTTGGATGATAGCCCATCGGCCCTGATCAAAGCTCTGAAACAATATGGTCTGGTTATCAAGCTCAGTAAGGAGCAAGGTTGCCACAGATCCATCCGGATTGCCGGTAGAGCCGGAGGGTAAGCCCCGATCCAGAGCCTGGGACCAGGTCCTTACAAAGGCTTCGCTTTTTGTGCCATCCGGCAATAGCCCCACAGTACTGGGCGGAATGGCTGAAAGGGATGGCGCAGGCTCCAGGAAAGACTTACCTGAGGATTTTCCCTGCACATCCAGGGAACCATACAAAAGAGCCTCCGAAAATCGCTGTGCATACACATAGGACTCTCCATCTCTCATGAGAAAGGATCCTGTCATTGGTTTGCCATACCCGGCAAGGCCTGCAGCTCTTCCAATGCCTCTGTTCTGGCTGTATAGATCCAGGATGGGTGGAATAATGCAATACACTGGGCCGCCATCGGATCCATCCATGGCTAGAATAAGCTGGGGCAGTCCGTAACCGTTAGGAAGGGGGATCGTGCTTTTCCAGTTTTGAACCAGGGCAGTAACGGTGGAGCCATCCCCCTTTTTATTGGTCCAGCGGTGAAGCCGATCCGCCCCGAGCACCCCTCCCAAAGGAACGAAGGATACAAGGGCCCGTTCATATTCTGCTTTGAATTGTCGGACAACTGGTTCTGGAATTGCTGCATCTCCCTGTCCTACATCTGCCGGTACCAAAGCAAGGTCAGATGAAACAGATATATAAAAAAGGGCAAGCCCGGAAACAAAGGGGTCAGAAGAACGAGGCACAGAAACAGGTTCAGTTGCAAGGTTATCGGAACTCAGAGGGAGGACTTCCCCTGTATTTCCACCACCGAGCGGGGATTCAGTTTCACTCTGTAAGCCTGCCGCAGTTTTTTGGTCCGATGTTGGCACAGCAAGATTGGCACAGGAGCTGAGAATAAGCAAACCTATACCAAAAGATGTTAATTTCCAGGAACTTTTCATCAATAAACATCCCTATTTAAGCGATTTTAACTTACTTAATATCAAAAGGGGGTTTGCATTCCCTATAGCCTCAAGCCGTTCAAAATCATCCTTACTTTCTGTGTCCGAGCCTGAGAGGATGAGCGTAGTACCCTGCCGTTTATACCACAGGTAATGCCGATCCCGTATCCGTTCTATAGATCCGGAAGCAAGGGCCGACTCAAGACGCCGCTCCAGGTATTCAGCGAGGCTGATATGATTATCCTCACCGCTTAACCAATATATATCCCGGTCGGTAAAAACGAGCACAAGCCTGCGAAACCCCTCACGGATACAGGCATCATTTCGGAAACCTTCGAAACGAAGGCTCTGCTTTGCAAGGCTCAGGTCATAGCCCATCAATCTAAGATGTTTCCGTAAATTAACCAGCTCTGATCGGATACGCAGAGCCGTCTCACTGTCATTCCGTTTTGACTGGAGCTGGGCCCTCCACTCCCTGAGCTGATTCTCATACTGGGCATAATCCCTGGTTTTGCTTAAAAACTGGGTTGTTTCGGAGAGCAGCTGCCAGACATCGGTAAAATGTTCCGAAAGAGCCCCAAAGATACCCGGTGAATTTCCTTTCATATAGTTCCTGGGATTATCCCCTTTAACATTACTTAATTATAGATTAAATATATATACAAATGCGAGTGGCTGTTATATCCGATATTCATGCAAATCTTGCTGCCTTTACTGCGGTACTGAATGCGGCATCCACCGAAGTTGATGAATGGTGGTGTCTTGGCGACCTGGTAGGGTACGGCCCCGACCCGGAGGATTGTGTAGACCTAGCCAGAAGAACCTGCCGCATTATACTCGCCGGGAATCATGATTTGGCGGCCTGCGGGAAAATGGATGTATCAGACTTTTCTCACCATGCACGGAAGGCGATGGAGTGGACCTGGAACCATATCTCTGTCGAAAGCAAGGCCTATCTTGCCACCCTTCCCACCTATCAAAGGTATAACGGGGTTCTGCTATCCCATGGCAGTCCCCGGAATCCGGTCTGGGAATACATCATGTCCGAATCTGATGCGCTGGACGCCTTCAGGGATGTTTCTTTTACCCATTGTTTCTTTGGCCACAGCCACCTGCCTTCTGCGTTTATCTTAAAAAAAAGCCTGGGCAAAAGTACCATACAAATATTTTATGGAGAGGGGAATAAACTGATAGATACCTCTGCCGGCAGCAACCGATACTTGCTTAACCCCGGAAGCGTCGGTTTTCCCCGGGATGCCCAGGACGCCCATGGGTCGGATACCCTGGATGCAGCCATAGCCCGGTATGCCCTGTATGATACGGATCTGAAACAGTGGAGCTTCCGGCGTATTCATTATGATATGCGGGAAACCGCAGAACGGATGTACAGCTATGGTCTATGGTAGTTTGCATTGACGAATTAGACACTCTTAATTATAGTATCCCTATTCATGGGTATCCTAACAAGCCAGCAGATCACAAAATATTACGAACGGTACCGCTCCATTTCAGTTACCTTTACCAAGGAAATTATTCATGCCACGGGACTGGTAACCCAGCAGGTATATCTTAAATGTCTAGGAGAAGCCTGGCCCTGTGTTATCTATTCCACATCCTTCGAAGAAGCGAAAGTAATTATCAACACAAAATCAGGCCTCTATGGCAAATTGCAGCAGGCTAATAACTTAGTAAATCTGCGTTACAGCTTTAGAATTTCTGATAAAACCGATCCCATGTTTTTCTTTGTTTCCTGCAGAGTTTCAGGCTCTGCTCCCTACCAGGGATCACAGGATATTTCTATGCTTACCCTGCAATTTACCCAGCGCCCGCCGGATGATCTTATCGAAATTATGGGCCGCCTCCTGGATGCCAATATCAATTCATCGAAACGGCGGGATGAACGAATCCTGATTACCCCCGATTCACTGAGAAAATTGCAGATCACAGCGAAAGAAACCGTTATTTATTTGCAAGGCGTCCCCCGTCGGTGTATCCTCCGGGACATTTCTTTTTCCGGGGCAAAGGTAATTATGGTAGGTGTCGCTAAATTCATTACGGATAAAGATGTAACACTCCGCCTTGACTTTGAGGATCCCCGCCAGTCCCTCATGATCAACGGTAAAGTAGTCCGTACTGAGGATGTGGAAGGCAGAAAGGAACTGGTGGCAGTGGCCATCCATTATAACGAGAATCAGGTTCCCATGCACTATAAAATGCGGATTAATGACTATTTGAGCCAGGTCCGCACTGAACCAAAACCAGAGGCGGCAGAAGAAACGGTACCTCAAACCCAAGAAACCCAACCTTCAAAAGAACTGGAGAAAAATGAAACAAACAAATAATCAGGACAGGATTGTCTTCCTGTCGGTCCCCGAATCCATCCGCGGCCGGATAGATGAAGTGTCGGCGGGGGATTTTATCGTCGATCCATCCATACCAATTCCTGTAGAAATTCCCCCTGACCAGGAAGAACTGGATCTGGAACAGCTTTCCTGGGAAATGATCCTCTCCGGTATGATTAAAGTCATAGAACGGGATCCGCATCACGAAGATGCAGACTATTACCGACGGTTTGTATTGGCAGTTAAACCGGATATCCTTAAGGAATTTTCCGAGGCAGCCATTTTAAAGGCCCGAAACCATGATTACGGACTAGCCATGGAAATCCTTAATGCTCTATCGGCCTTGTACCCTGACTCAGCGGAGGTCCGGCTGAACCAGGCCCTGGTTCATGAAGAGCGGGCTAACAGCCTGGAAGAATCGAGGCGTGAAGAAGAGGCTGCGGAGGAATGGGATAAAGCCCATGAAATGTATGTGCAGCTTTTAGCCCAGACGCCGCCCTTACCCAACGTCCTTTTTAATGCGGGCTTTTTTTACCTGAAACAGCGGAATTATGAAAAAGCCCGGGATTGTTTTTCCCAATATATTCCAGTAGCGGATAGTCCGAGGAAAAAAGAAAGGGCCCAGAGTATTATTAAAGAAATATCTGAACGCAGCCTGGACGATCAGGTGTTCAAAGAAGCCTATGATTTTATCAGACTCGGAGAAGAAACCAGGGGAATCGAGAAAATCCATCAATTTTTAAAACGACACCCCGAGGTCTGGAACGGCTGGTTTCTCCTGGGATGGGGTCTACGGCGCCTCGAACGCTGGGATGATGCGGCAATGGCCTTTCGTAAAGCCCTGGAGCTGGGGGGCGATGGCTGTGATACCCGCAACGAACTTGCCCTCTGTCTTATTGAACAGGGAAACCTTTCCGAAGCCAGAAAAGAATTGGAGCGGGCGCTGCAGCTAGAACCGGAAAACATCAAGGTTATTTCTAACCTTGGTATTCTGGCGATGAAACAGGGAAAAACTGATGAAGCAGCGGGTTTTTTCAGAACCGTCCTTGAATATGACAGTGAGGATCCGCTGGCATTAGAGATGCTGTCCCAGCTCGAAGCCTGAAAGCCTGTCGGACTTGTTACTTTTAGCAGCCTAAGGGTCCCCTTAGGCTGTTACGAGTTCTATAGTTAAAAGTACTATAAACGTGGCTCTCTTAGGAGTTTGGAATGGAAAAATCGCGGTAAACCGCTTTTTTTGATTTTAAACGGACAGGTCCGACAAACTCCTAGTCAGCAATCCCCAGGACCCGATCCCCTTCCCGGATACCAACCCGGTTAAAATAGCCCTGGGGGACTTCCAGGGCATACCGGACAGAGCGGCTGGAAACCACGGGTTTAAGGCTTTGGCTTTCCATATCAAGGATGTCGATAATTCTGCCATCGGAGCTGATATAGGCAATGGAAAGGGGTACCAGGGTGTTCTTCATCCAAAAGGTGAGCACCTGGTCCCGGTCAAAGACAAAGAGCATTCCCGTTCCATCAGGAATGTTTTTGCGGTACATGAATCCCTGGGAACGGCTCTGGTCCGTGTCTGCCACTTCTACCTGCAGCGTGATCCTTTTATCTTCCTGTCCCACCAGGGTGATTGTCCTGACCGGCAGTTTAGTCTGACCGCTGGTAGAACTGGGAGTGCAGGAAATAAGCCCTGCCACTAAGACCCCATACCAGAGGGGGTTCATCAATCTTGAATTAAAAATCATTTAAGAATTCCTTTCGCAGTACCGCCTCTTTAGATTCTTTTACAGCGGAGGCTTCGATGATGCCATTAAAAACTTCGAGATCGATATATTTTACCGTCAAGGGCCGCTCTATAGAGAGCCGCACCGTATCAGAAACCCAGACCGCCTCCCGCGGATTCAGTTCCTTCGGTTCTCCGTATTTCTGAACCAGGGTGGTAAAAACCGAATAGTGATCAATCTTATCCGTGTTCAGGGTAAAGGCCATAATAAAGACCTTGCCATCCTTTAACTGGAAAAAGGCCCGCTTTATGAAGGATAAGCCCGTGGTTTCCACCAGGGTCTGCTCGCTCATGGGGAGAAGGGATACATCCCGGTCTCCCCGGAACGCAAAAAGATCATCTGCCAGGAGGGCCTTTTTTAAATCCTCCAGAGACATCCCAAGGGAAAAGGCCCGGTACGTCTTTGGCAGGGCTGCACCTGCTGGGGTCGTAGCGCGTGAGGCGCTTGCTGGGGTCGTAGTGCCTGAAGCGCTGACTGGCGCAGAGGCTCCCGAAGCGCTGGCGGGATTAGTGGTGGTTGGGATCGCAGCGCGTGAGGCGCTGGCTGGGTCAGAGGCGGCAGGGGCAGCAGTGCCTGCAGGGTCCGGCGTCAGGGAAAAACTTTGGGCGGGAAGAGGAAGGTTCAGGATCGCAAGCTGGAAACAAAAGACTAAAAAGGAAACAGCTCTTATGGGAGTTCCGGGCTGAAGTTTTTGAACGGGTTTATTCGAATGGTTTCTCCTGCTTTCTATCACCTGCTCCCCCATATACACAACAGGGCAGTTCCTATCACGGAACCACCCTACAATATATATCGGCAAGCAGTATAAAATTGTTACAATTTTTGAACTATAATCCAATGCGGCTTGCGGCTTCCCGGCGGGCCCGCTCAATCTTTTGCATCTTCCGGTAATATTCGGTTTGTTTAACTACCTCAGACACATCGGTGAGGGCAATTTTATTATCCACAACCCGGATTTTGGGATTTTCCAGCAATTTCCGGATAACCATGTTACCCTCAGCGGTCGGAAGTCCTACCATATTGATAAGCTCCTTAGGACCGAAATCGAAGGTATGGGGAGAAGTTCCGAGGGGTATCCGGTTCTTTTCCAGTTGAATGAGGAGCGCATCGTACATGCGGCCCAGGGGGTCGGTGATCAGGGTATTGGCCAGCTGCTTATAGATGAACCAGATCCGTTCTGCAAGGAGCTGGGTGAGCCGGCTGATGATCTGAGGCTGGGTGCCGACCATACGTTCAAAGTTTTCTTTATTGACCGCCAGGACCGTACAGTCCTCATAAGCTATGGCATTGGCAGACCGGGGCTTGGATTCGAGAAGGGCCATTTCTCCAAAAATATCCCCCTGTTTTAACACCGCCAGAAGCACCTCGTTATTGTCTACAATTTTGACTATTTTGACCGAGCCCTTTTGAATGATATACAGTTCATCTCCCGGCTGGCCCTCTGAAAATATCATGGTATCCTTGGGGTAAGTCCGGGTAAATTCATCGGCCTTTTTGTCCAGATAGACAGCCTTGGCATAGGGGGCTATTTTTACCATCCGTTCACGGGCGACCTGCACGTTCTGGCCTGTGGGACAGTACTTTATATATTGATGGTAGGCAAAATAAGCCTGATTAAATTGGCTCTGTTTTGCGTAATATTCGGCTACTTTAAAGAGGTGTGAGGGATCATTGTCAGCGGTATTTTTTAAGGTTAACCGGGTAAGAGCTTCATCCAGAAAACGCATCCGCTTAGAGAATTGGAGGATAATCTTCATTGCCACCGGAGTATTATTCTGGATCAGCTGAACATACTGTTCCTTTTGTACCGAGATAAGGGTCACATCGGTCAGGGCCTGGGCTGTTTCAATATGGCTATGGCCTGACATGGTGGCTACAACGCCAAAAAAGTCACCAGGACCAAGGATATTGCCCCCCTCCTCTTCTACTACTTCCACCTCTTTGGAAATACGAACCTTACCCTGGCGGATGATAAAGAAGCGGTCGGCATTCTGTTTGCCTTCGACTATTATATAGGAATCTTTCTTAAAGTTTACAAAGGCTAACTGCAGTTGATTTGCCATCCTGCTCTGAGTCCCCCTCGGTGGATACTTAAGTATAGGAAGGCCCGCAAGGCTTTGTCAACGGACAAAGCCTCATGAAGCGGGAAAAATCATTTATAAGCAGGGCTTATTCCTTGAAAAAGCTGTCCGTTTCATCAAAGAAGGTATCTTCATTATCTCCGATAGATACGGGCTCTTTACCATCATTTCTCTGGGCGTACAGCCTAAGGGCAAGCCGGTACTCAGCGGCTCTCCGTTCAAGTTCGGATTTTTCGCTGGCTACCTGCCGTATAAAGTCCTGTACGGTCTGGCCATTATAGAGTTTTGCTTTTAGGGCTGTAGCGGGAACATAGGTTTGAATTTCATCGAGCCGGTAGTAAATCCTTTCAAAGAAAAAGAGTACCTGACGAACCGACATAAGCTTCTTTACCAGAGCAGCCTTTTGCTTCATCACCTGGATATCTTTTGAGGGTGCAGGAGTCAAACCTTCCCGGAATTCCTTTTTCCATTGAAGGAATATGAGGTCCCGGGCAAGTTCATCCGAGGCTTGCCGGAACTCATCCCGATACCGCAGGTACGAACGGGCATATTGATCCAGGGCTTTTACAGCGGAGGCCTTAAAGGCGGATATTTCTTCCGTATACCAGCGGTTCTGGAAATCCTCCAGAGAAGAAACCGCCACCGGGATTTGTTTAAGCCGCTCACCAGCTGTCCTGGTAACGACCTGGCCGGGGACCGCGTACAGTTCATCCCCCTCATCTCCAGTACAGGCAACCCTGCCTTCGTTACAGGTAACAAGAAGTCCGTTATTTACAGATATAATGACCACAAATTCAGTTCCCCGGACGCCCATAACGGTATTCCCTGTTTTTACATTAAGGGCCGGATCACCGGCAATCTTTTTAACCTTAACTCCGATAGAACCGCCCAACACATCTGCTTCGGTTTTCGGGCTGCCGTTGACCACCTGGGTTTTCACCGTAAAGACTGATTTTGGTTTTACGATCAGGGTGCCTTTCATGCCTGTTTCTGAGGTTAATCCTATTACCATACCACCATCAGCACCGGTTTTAATAAGATCGTAATTTTCAATGGGGTCGCCTAAATCAATATTTGTAAGTACCTGGCCATTACGGGTTACGGTTACAGAACCCATCAGTTCCTGGATTATACCAACCTGGTTTTGGGCTGCGAATGCAAAAACTCCTAAGGTGGTTACGAAAAATGACAGAACTGCAAACCTTTTAAACATATGCACAACAGTCCTCCTGATAACAGTATAGCAGCACCTGTTTAAGATTTCAGGTTATTTTAAGCTCCTGATCCCATTCTCCAACAAATAGAATTTCACACTCAAGCCTATAACCCACTCTATCCTGTACCTGTTTTTTTATTTCCTCTGTTAACAGGTAAATATCCCGAGCTGTCGCGGTTCCGGTATTTACAATGATATTACCATGCCAATCTGCAACCTTCGCACCGCCTATGCTAAAACCCCTCAATCCCAGCTCATCGATAATTTTTCCCGTAGGTTTACCAAAGGCATGGTTATTCTTAAAAGCTGAACCTGCTGACGGCAGAGTATAGTGCCCTTTAGCCTCCCGGTCTTTCCGGTAAGTCTGCATTTCTGCAAGCAGCGCATGTTTATCCTTATAACTTGTCTTAAAACGCCCGCCGAGAATAAGAACGTTCCTTTTCTGAAAGGGGCTTACTTTATAATCGAAAGCTTCCGGCTGGAACGGAACAAGCTCTTCCTGAAATGCTTCGTTCAGGATCCAGGTTTCCATGAGAACATCCGAAATTGACCGGTTATAACAGCGGGCATTCATCCAGATAGCCCCACCGATAGACCCGGGCATCCCCGCTAAAAAGGCTAAAGATTCCCGCTCGTGTTTTGCACAGACCTCAGCGGCCTGATCCACCTCAGTTCCCGCATAAAAAAGTACTGAAGTTTCATCAATCTGCCAACCGGACCAGCCGGTGGTGTCCAACACGATGCCCCGGATCCCCCGATCGGAGACCACAAGATTGGCTCCGCCCCCTAAAATAAAAACAGGCACCCCTGCTTCATGGGCAATTTTCAGTAATAACGCAACATACCGGGGAAAACCGGGTCCTTCGGGCCGCACCCATACATCGGCAGGACCGCCAACCTTAAAGGTGGTATGAAACGCCATAGGTTCATCAAACCTGAGGTCTCCCTGCAAAGGTTCCTGTGTATTGATTTTTTCCAATAATTTCCGTAGGTTTACCATATACGCTATTGTACCGGAAATAATGCGGAGGTTCCATGCCACTGTACTTGTTTAACACCCTTGGTCGGGAATTGCAGGAATTCAAGCCCCTTGAACCGGGCAAAGTTGGGTTTTATGGGTGCGGTCCCACGGTATATAACTATGCCCATATTGGTAACCTGAGAGCCTATGTAACCCACGATATTCTGGTCCGCAGCCTCCGCCGTCTGGGGTATCAGGTCACCCATGTAATGAATCTCACCGATGTGGGGCACCTTTCAGGCGATTCTGATACCGGTGAAGACAAGATGGTTAAAAGCGCCGAAGAACGGGGAAAGTCGGTCCTTGAGATTGCCTCTTATTATACGGATGCTTTTTTTAAGGATACGGAACGGCTAAATATTATCCGGCCCACGGTGGTCTGCAAAGCTACTGAACATATTTCTGACATGATTGCCCTCATCGAGCGTATTGAACAGCGGGGCTACACCTATCGGGCCGGCGGGAATCTCTATTTTGATATAACCAAATTTCCCACCTACGGTGAACTGGCACGGTTAAAGCTGGAAGACCTGAAGGCTGGTGCCCGTATCGATGTGGATGAGAACAAACGGAACCCCCATGATTTTGCCCTCTGGTTTACCAAAAGTAAGTTTGAGAATCAGGCCTTAACCTGGGACAGCCCCTGGGGCCGGGGATATCCGGGCTGGCATATTGAATGTTCCGCCATGAGCATGAAGTACCTGGGGGAACAGTTTGATATCCATGCGGGTGGAATTGACCATATCCCGATACACCATACCAATGAGATTGCCCAGAGCGAGGCAGCAACGGGGAAGAAATGGGTTAACTACTGGGTCCACAATGAATTCCTTGTTTTGGACAAGGGAAAGATGTCTAAATCGAGCGGCAATTTTCTGACCCTCCAGAGCCTTATTGATGCAGGCTATGATCCTCTGGATTACCGGTACTTTCTCCTGGGGGGCCACTACCGGAGCCAGCTGCAATTTTCTTTTGAAGCCCTGGACAGCGCCCGAAATTCCCGCAAAGCCCTGGTGGACCGGCTCTTTTTCCTGGCAGATAAATGCAGCGACCTTCCTGAAGCATGGAAAGAGGGTGAATTTATTTCAGAAAAGGCAAAAAGCTATCAAGAAGCCTTTAACAGGGCTATAGCCGAGGATCTTTCTACCCCCCGCGCTCTGGCCGAACTCTGGGGACTTATCCGTGATACGGAACTTGAGCCAGCGGAAGCCCTGAGGATTGCCTTTGATATGGACCTGGTTCTGGGTCTGGGACTGCGGGAACTGCTGCAGGCACCTCGGGCAGAACAGCAGCTTGACAGTGAAACCGTTAAAGAAATTGAAGCTCTTATTACTGAACGGAGCGCTGCGAAGAAGGCAAAAAATTACCAGCGGGCCGATGAAATACGAAATATGTTAAAAGAGAGGGGCATTCTGCTTGAAGATACCCCCCAGGGCACTACCTGGCGCTTGATTCTGTAACGAATGAGAGGATACCGTTGTTATTTAATACGGGCACGCCGATGTCCATAGCCGATTTCAGACGCCTCTACGATAGTACCTTTCCGGTTTTATTTCGGGTGGCCTATCGCATAGTGGGAACCGAAGATGCGGCGGAGGACCTATGCCAGGATGCTTTTTTCCGGCTGTATGAACGGAATATGCGGTTTCCCAATTTGGATGAGGCTAAATATTGGTTGATTCGGGTGGTTAAAAATGCCGCTCTGAATTATGCTAAACGGAAGGAGCGGGAACGGCGGGCCTATCAGAGGGCTTTTCGGGAGGATGTTCGGAAACCTGAAACGGGGGAATCGGAATACATCGCCGGTGAGACAAAACAGGAAGTGCAGGAGGCTCTGCAAAAGCTGCCCGAAACAATGCGTACAGTATTAGTTTTAAAAGAATACGGAGAGTTGAACTACAAAGAAATCGGCCGTATTCTTGGTATAAGTGAAGGAAATGTTAAAGTGCGGGTGTTTCGTGCCCGGGAGCAATTGGCTGCCCTGATAGGAAAGGATGGTGCCCATGTGTCCTGATCGTCAGCTTATATCACTATATAAGGATGGCGAACTGCCTTCGCCCTGGAAGGAAAAACTGGAAGCCCATCTGGGAAGCTGTGAAGAATGTACTCATATCCTGGAAACCTATAGCCAGGTCAGTACCTTTCTAAAATATCAGCAACCCGACCAGAACAAGGTTGATGTGGCTCAGCGTAACATCTGGAAAAACATCTCCCAATCCATGCCAAGGCTAGACCGTTCAGAACCAAAATACCGGTGGAAACACCCCGTAGTGCTTCCACTCCCTGCTGCAATCGCAGCCATTGTATTGGTAGCCCTCTTTGCGTCTTTAGTAACCCCATTCATCCTGCAGCAGGGCACCGCGAATACCCAGAGCGTGGCTAAGATTAACTCAGAAGTCCCCGGTATTATACCCGTCTCTGACATGAAGGGTCTTTTACAATACCTTGAAAACCAGACCGCCACTGCGGACATCGTAATTATTAAGCTGCCTGAGACAAGCAGCTTTATCCCATCTGGTCAGCCAGAGCTGATTCGTGCAGTGGATTATCAGGGGAGGAGGTAAATCCCCAATGGCAGCAGCAACCATGACCCGGGAAGCAGGCTTTTTAGGGGTCTTTTTTTACATCATCTCACTATCCCTGGCTGCCCAGGAAGCACCAATCACCGAACTTCCTGGATTAAAAGAACGGGCAGTAGTAATAGATATAGTAGCCCGGGTTCTTGAGCTGAACGATTCTGAAACCTGGACCTCCGAAAATTCAAAAATTACGATTCCCGGCCGTCCGGTAACGATAAAGCTTATAGGTCAAAATGTGGTCGTCTTAGCCCAATTTACGCCCTATATCAGAGAGGATGGTAAGAAATTTCTCGTCGCCCAGGGTCAGGTATGGATAGATACCGAATCAAGCGGTATCAAATACCAGACTACCATGCAGACCATTCCCCTGGAATATGGAGAACGGCTCTACTTCTTTCCACTGGGGCCTACAACAAAGGATGGCAAGAGCAGTATCGAGATACAGCTTGAGTTAAAACCCTATGTAAAAGAAACCCCTACACAGGATCTTACCAAACCTGATGAAAATGCATCCGGAGATGCACCAAAAAAATGAAATACGTTCTGAAAGACCTTTTACTCATCAATTTGTCAGCCCTTTTGTTAATTTCTGCCTGTACGATTTCAAGCCCCAGAATTGAATCGATAGATCCCCGGATAGGCAGTTTAGGTGATGTTCTTACAATTCGGGGACAGCATTTTGGAAAGGAACGGGGGGAAAATTATGTCACCATCGGTGGTATTGTTCCTACATCTTCGGCTTATATTCAATGGCAGGATAACCTTATTGCCCTGAGAACCCCCGATTTTGGGGATTCAGGACTTGTGTATGTTTTTGTGAATGGGAAACGGAGCAATCCGAGCCTCTTTACCAATCGGTCCATCATGCCCCAGCGTATTACCGATAGTCAGTCTGGCAATGGGCCTGCTCTCACAGGGCTGACCCCTGTTTCAGGTAAA